>CAYRLV010000536.1:0-2599 GCA_964425155.1 uncultured Ornithinicoccus sp.
CGGTGAGCTTGAAGTACTGCTTGGCGAGCTTCCAGGCGCTCTCCACGGCCTCGCCGCCACCGGTGGTGAAGAACACCCGGTTGAGGTCGCCGGGGGTGTAGGTGGCCAGCCGCTCCGCCAGCTCGATCGCCGGGGGAGTGGCGTAGGACCAGAGCGGGAAGTAGCCGAGCTGCTCGGCCTGCTTGGCGGCAGCCGCGGCGAGCTCGCGGCGGCCGTGCCCGGCCTGCACCACGAACAGGCCGGCGAGTCCGTCGATGTACTTGCGCCCCTGGTCGTCCCAGATGTAGGCACCGTCGCCCTTCACGATGACCGGCACGTTGCCTCCCGCGCCGCCGGCCGAGGTCGGCTCGTAGGCCGCCTGGTTGGTGAAGTGGCCCCACAGGTGGGCGCGCGCCGCGTCCGCGTAGGTGGCACCGCGCGGCGTGCGCGAGTCCTCTTGGGCGGGAGCGGAGACGGAAGCTGGTTCAGTGGTCATCGAGTACCCCAGTTGTAGTGCTGCTTGTTGAGTTTCAGGTAGACGAACGTTTCGGAGTTGCGCACCCCGGACAGGTTGCGGATCCGGGAGGACAGCAGATCGAGCAGCTGGTCGTCGTCCTCGCAGACGACCTCGACCAGCAGATCGAAACTGCCCGCGGTGGTGACGACGTAGGCCACCTCGGGCAGCGCGGTCAACCGCCGTGCCACCTGCTCGAGGTCGCCCTCCACCTGCAGCCCGATCATGGCCTGCCGGTGGAAGCCGACGTGCAGGGGGTCGGTCACCGCGACGATCTGCAGGACACCGGCGTCCAGCAGGCGCTGCACGCGTTGGCGCACGGCAGCCTCGGAGAGGCCGACGTCCTTGGCGATCGCACTGTAGGACCGCCGACCGTCGTCCTGGAGCTGCTCGATGATCGCCTTGGCGGTCTCGTCGAGTGTCCCGGAGCTGGTGCGTCGGTCCTTCACGCGCCGGGTGGCCGGCGCCGCGCTACGCGGACTCACGGTCCACATGGTGCCCCCAAAGCCGGTCGTTGGCAAGTCCTTCGGCGACGAAATCAGTCGCGATAGCGGCGAAAACTCCACTGAATTCGAAGAAAAAGTTGCCGGAAGGTATTGATATCGACCGGATCTTCCCTAGAATCTCGTATGGCTCGGCGCCGCAGGCGGCCAGCGGCACCGGACCATCCCGCGAATCCTGGCGCCAACCAACTCGATGAGGAGCATTCGTGAGCACCAGTCCCCGGGTCCTGCGCAACTTCGTCGGTGGCGAGCACGTCGACGCCGACACGGACACGACCAGCGAGATCATCAGCCCGGTCACCGGTCAGGTGGTGGCCACCGCCCCGGTGTCCTCGGCGACGGACGTGGATCGGGCCTACCGAGCCGCGTCGACCGCCTTCGAGACCTGGGGGCAGACCACGCCGGGAGAGCGGCAGACGGCGCTGTTGAAGTTCGCCGACGCTCTCGAGGCACGCGCGGACGACCTCGTGCGCCTCGAGTCGGAGAACACCGGCAAGCCGCACGCGATCACCGCGTCCGAGGAGATTCCGCCGATGCTCGACCAGCTGCGGTTCTTCGCCGGTGCGGCCCGGGTGCTCGAGGGCCGGTCGGCCGGGGAGTACATGACCGGTCACACCTCGTGGATCCGGCGAGAGCCGATCGGCGTCGTCGGGCAGGTGACGCCGTGGAACTACCCGATGATGATGGCGATGTGGAAGATCGCCCCCGCGCTCGCGGCGGGCAACACCATCGTGCTCAAGCCCAGCGACACCACTCCCGAGACGACCCTGCTGATGGCCGAGCTCGCCGCGGCGTTCCTGCCCGCCGGGACCTTCAACGTCGTGACGGGCGACCGGGACACCGGCCGGGCGGTCGTGGAGCACGCCACGCCGGCCCTCGTCGCGATCACCGGTTCGGTGCGCGCCGGCATGCAGGTCGCGGGGAGCGCGGCGGCCGACCTCAAGCGGGTGCACCTCGAGCTGGGCGGCAAGGCCCCGGTGGTGGTGTTCGACGACGCCGACATCGAGGCCGCGGTCGAGGGCATCGCCACGGCCGGCTACTTCAACGCCGGCCAGGACTGCACCGCGGCGACCCGCGTGCTGGCCGGGCCGGGCATCCACGACGACTTCGTGGCCGCGCTGTCCGACTACGCGGCCAAGAACGTCACGGTCGGGCTGCCCGACAACGACGACGCCCTCCTCGGCCCGGTCAACAACGCGGCCCAGCTGGAGCGGGTCGAAGGCTTCCTGACCCGGCTGCCGGACCACGCGTCGGTCGGCACCGGCGGTGGCCGGGCGGAGGGGTTCGGCGACGGCTACTTCCTGCAGCCGACCGTCGTTTCGGGGCTGCGGCAGGACGACGAGGCCATCCAGAACGAGATCTTCGGTCCCGTCATCACCGTCCAGCAGTTCTCCGATGAGGCCGAGGCGACCGCCTGGGCCAACGACGTGCAGTACGGACTCGCCAGCAGCGTGTGGACGAAGGACTTCGGTCGCGCCATGCGGATGTCGAAGGCGCTCGACTTCGGCTGCGTGTGGATCAACACGCACATCCCGGTGGTGGCCGAGATGCCGCACGGTGGGTTCAAGCACTCCGGTTACGGCAAGGACCTGTCGATGTACGG
>CAYRLV010000537.1:0-2589 GCA_964425155.1 uncultured Ornithinicoccus sp.
CCGAATCCCCCCACAGAACACCAGATCAAGGAGAACACCATGAGCCGCACCGACGCGCTCGTCTCGGCCGACTGGGCCGAGCGCAACCTCACCGCACCGGGCGTCGTCTTCGTCGAAGTGGACGAGGACGTCACTGCATACGACAGCGGGCACCTTCCGGGTGCCGTGAAGATGGATTGGAAGCTCGATCTGCAGGACCCCGTCCGCCGAGACTTCGTCGACCAGGCCGGCTTCGAGACGCTGCTGTCGAAGAAGGGCATCTCCAACGAGGACACCGTGGTGTTGTACGGCGGCAACAACAACTGGTTCGCCGCGTATGCCTACTGGTACTTCAAGCTGTACGGCCACCAGCAGGTGAAGCTGCTCGACGGCGGCCGCAAGAAGTGGGAGCTGGACGCGCGACCGCTCACGGACGACCCGGTCGAGCGGCCGGCCACGGCGTATCGCGCCCGTGAGCAGGACCGTTCGATCCGGGCGTTCCGAGACGAGGTCATCGAGGCGATCGGGGTGCACAACCTCATCGACGTGCGTTCCCCGGACGAGTTCTCGGGAAAGCTGTTCGCGCCTGCGAACCTTCCGCAGGAACAGCCCTATGTGGCCGGTCACGTCCCCGGCGCGCTCAACGTGCCGTGGAGCAGGGCCGCGAACGACGACGGCACCTTCCGGTCCGACGACGAGCTGCGCGAGATCTACGCGGGACTGGACGAGTCGAAGGAGACGATCGCCTACTGCCGGATCGGTGAGCGCTCCAGCCACACCTGGTTCGTGCTGAGTGAGCTGCTGGGACTTCCGAGGGTCAAGAACTACGACGGGTCGTGGACCGAGTACGGGTCACTGGTGGCCGTCCCCGTCGGACGTGGTCCTGAGTCCTGAGGGGTGCGACGTGTACTTCAAGCAGTTCCTGCACGACGACCGCGGCTGTGCGTCGTACTTCGTCGCCTCGCGCTCGTCGCGAGTGGCCGCCGTCGTGGATCCGCAGGCGGACATCGATCCCTACCTCGACCTGGCGGCCGAGCGGGGGTATCGCATCACCACCGTGATCGACACCCACCTGCATGCCGACCACGTGTCGGGCAACCGGGCCCTGGCGCGGGCCACCGGCGCCGCCCTTCGGCTGCACTCGTCGGCGGACGTCGCCTTCACGTTCTCGAAACTCGAGGACGGGCAGGAGATCTCCCTCGGCCAGTTGCGGCTTCGCGTCGTCCACACCCCGGGCCACCGGGTGGAGTCCATCTCTTTGCTGATCGTCAATCCGCCGCGTAGCCCGGAGCCGTCCATGGTGTTGTCAGGAGACACGCTGTTCGTCGGCGACGTGGGTCGGCCGGACTTCGGCGGCGAGGAGGGCGCCGAACAGCAGTGGGCGAGTGTGCAGCGGCTGTTGGCGCTGCCGGACTGGGTGGAGGTCTTCCCGGCGCACTTCGAAGGCACCTGTGGCAAGGCGATGTGCGGGCGGCCGAGCTCCACGATCGGGTTCGAACGCCGCTTCAATCCGGTGCTCGCGCTCAGCCGGGAGGGCTTTCTGGACTACGCCCGGCAACCTCCCGCCAGGCCGCTGAACATGACCGCGATCATGGCGACCAATCAGGGCCGTGCGGATCTGGCCCTGGCCCAGGACCTCGGCGAGGCCAGGGCGTCGCGGGTGGACCTCCCGGAGGTCAAGCGGCTCATCGAAGAGAACGCGATCATCGTGGATGTGAGGGAGGCGGAGGAGTTCACCGGAGGACACGTGCCGGGCGCCCGGAACCTGCCGCAGGCGGACCTGTTGACGCGCATCGACGAGATTCCGCGGGACCGGCGGGTCGTCGTGGTGTGCGAGTCGGGCCGGAGGTCACAAGGTGCCGCGCGGTTCCTGACCGGCCAGGGGTACGAGGGTGTCGCCGATCTGGTCGGTGGCACGACCGCCTGGCGGCTCGCCGGTGAACCCCTGGAGTACGCGTGACGGCGACGAGTCCGGGCCCGGGGCCATGACGCTGTTGCCGAAGCGCCGGGCACGATCTGACGTGCTCGACAAGGGCAGGGTCGAGGCCTTCTCCGACGCCGTGATCGCGGTGGCGATCACGCTGTTGGTCCTCGACCTGCGGGTACCTGAACCCGGCGGAGACGGTGCCTTGGGGCACCGTCTCCTGGAGCTGTGGCCCAACTACGTCGCCTACGTCATCTCGTTCGTGGCCATCGGCATCATGTGGATCAACCACCACACGATGCTGCGACGGCTCATCGGGGTGGACCACTCCATCCTGGTGCTGAACCTGGTGCTGCTGCTGTGCATCGTGGTGCTGCCCTTCACCACCTCGCTGCTGGCGACCTACCTCGCCGCGCCGAGCGGCGAGCACTTGGCGGCTGTGGCCTACGCCGGGTCGTTCCTGGTGACCTCCGCCGTGTTCTGCGCCATGCAGTGGCACATCCTCATCCGGCGGCCACACCTCCTGCGTGAACCGCACAGCAGCACTGAGACCCGCACGATCCTGGCTCGCGCTGCGGTCGCGCCTCCGGGCTACGTGCTCGCCGGAGCCGCAGGCCTCGTCACGCCCTATGTGACGCTCGGGGTCTGTGTCGCCCTAGCGGTCGTCTACCTGCTGGCACCGCCGA
>CAYRLV010000538.1:0-2582 GCA_964425155.1 uncultured Ornithinicoccus sp.
TGGCGGAGGATAGGGGAACCGTCGTCGCTGCGCTCCTCCTCCCGAATCCCGAGCGCTCACGTGAGACGGACAAAGGGCCCCACGAAAAGCGTGTGGGGCCCTTTGTCCGTCTGGCGGAGGATAGGGGATTCGAACCCCTGAGAGCTTTCACTCAACACGCTTTCCAAGCGTGCGCACTAGGCCACTATGCGAATCCTCCGCGCAGGAGGTTACCCGAGGGGTCGGCCCCCGACCCAATCGGGCTCGGCGGCCTCGCGGCGGTCGACGCCCGCGGTTTCTCGCTTGGCTGCCCGCTGATCTAGAGTGTGCAGCGGCCCCCCGCGTGGTGGTACCTCTCCGAACTCCCCCAGGGCAGGAATGCAGCAAGGGCAGGTGAGCTCTTCCAGGTGCGCGGGGGGTCCTCTCGTGTCCAGGCCGCGCGCTCAGTCGCGGTGCGCGTCGGTGAGCGACCGGACCCGGCTGCCGCCCCAGGACAGCAGCGCGAACCCGAAGCCCAGCACGATCAGCAGGGGCGTCGTGACGTCACCGGCACGGTGGGTCAGGGCGGTCGCGGCCGTCACGGCGACGGCGACCAGCAGCAGCGGGTGCAACAGCCACAGGATGAGCACCGGCATGCCCGCCTGGCGGTTCAGCGTCGCCGCCGGTGCGCGGCCACGGAAGGCCGCGATGAGATGGCCGCCAGCGAGGATCCCCGCCGCCAGCACCGCCCAGGCGACCGCGACGACCTGCACACCCGCCCCGACCACGAGGGCGGCCCCGATCACGAGGGTCGTCACGGCGTACACGGCGACGGGGACGACCAGATGGGCCAGCGCCTCCCGCTGCGGCTCGACCCCGAGCAGCGGCGGCGTGCCGAGGTTGTCCGCCTGCATCCGCAGGCCCTCGGCGAAGACCCCGAAGCCCAGGTAGGCGACGATCGAGCTGGCCAGGGCCAACAGGCTCGGGGTGCCCGGGTTGTCGACCGTCGGGACCAGGACGGCCACGCCGACCGCGCAGCCCAGCAGGCCCGGCGCGATCGACCGGGGTGAGCGGCGCAGGCCGAGCAGGTCCCGGCGCACCACCACGGCGATCGGTCGCCCGGGGCGAAGGCGGGCGTCGCGGGCGTGCGGTGTCCGCGCCGATCGCGAGGCGATGTTGAGCCGGACCGCCCGCAGGTCACCGGCGAGCAGCGACCCGCCGTTGGCGATCGAGCTCGCCGCCTGCTCCCGCAGGCCGCTGAGGTGCAGCTGCCGCAGCGAGGTGCGGGCTCGCAGGAAGGTCGAGGCGCCCCGGTCGCCGGTGGGCGTCGGGGGCGAGGAGCGGACCTGCCCCCACAGCCAGCAGCCCGCCACGAGCAGCCCGAAGACCCCGCCGGCGACCACTCCGACGAGCAACGACATCGGTCCGGCGAAATCGGCCGCGAGCATCCCGGCAGCCACGACCAGGCCGGCCACGGCTCCGCCGGACACCGAGCCGAACAGGCTGAGCCGCCACGGCTTGGCCAGGCTGGTCGACCGGTCGATCGAGCTCGTGGCGACCAGGTCGAGGTAGGGGAGCGGCGGCACCACCGGTCCGCGTACCCGGCCCGCCCCGTAGGCGAGCAGCAGCAGGGCGACCGCCGCGGCGGCCGCCACGAGTCCACCGATCAGGGGCGTGACGTGCGCGGCGAACCACCCGGGATCCACGAAGGTCAGCAGCGCGTGCACTGCGGGGACGCCGTAGGTGGCGCCCGCGATGACGGTGACGTACACCGCATACACCGCGTTGCTCCCCGACCGGTCCTGGTGCTCGCCGAAGATCACCTGCCGGGCGCGGGCCAACCGCACCCGGCTCTCGGCGGCGTCCGGGGGCGTGATCACTCCTCCCCGAGGTCGAGGACGGCGTCGGCGAGCTCCTCGGTCATCACCGGGTCGTGGCAGGCGATGACCAGGGTGTCGCCGTCCTCCTTGCGCTGCGCCAGGATCTCGGTGAGCAGCTCGCGCTTGTGCGTGTCCAGCCGCTGCTCCGGCTCGTCGAGCAGCAGCACGACGGCCGGCCGGAAGAGCACCAGCGCCAACTGGAACAGCTGCTGTTGACCGGACGAGAGTTCGTGGGGGAACCGCTTGGCCAGGTGGCCGATCTCGAGCCGGTCGAGCATCGCCTCCGCCCGGTCCCACGCGTCGTCCGGATCGCCGCCCCAGGTGGAGTCGACCAGGACGAGGTGGTCGCCGAGGGTCAGGTCCCGGTAGGTCGTCGAGGGGCCGAGCAGCCCCGCCACCTGGGCCCGGATGCGCGGGATGCGTTCGTCCAGGGCCAGGCCGTCGAGCTCCGCGGTGCCGGTCGACGCCGGGAGCGTGCCGGCCAGGATGCGCAGCAGCGTGGTCTTGCCGCTCCCGTTCGGCCCGCGCAGCACCAGGCACTCACCGGGGTGGGCCTCGAGGTCGACCGGGACGAGCAGCCGGGTCTTGCCGATGACCTTGCTCACGTCGGTCGCCCGGATGGTTGCCACGGGGCAAGTGTCGCCCACAGGGCCTCCCGGGCTGTCCTCAGGTCCGGCTAGTGTCGGTGCCGTGACCACCGCGCTCTACCGCCGCTACCGGCCCGAGACCTTCGCCGACGTCATC
>CAYRLV010000539.1:0-2582 GCA_964425155.1 uncultured Ornithinicoccus sp.
TTGGTGACCACGATGGTCAGATCCGGCCGCGGCTCGCCGGTGCCGATCAGCAGGCCGTTGGCGTCGTGCAGGAAGGTCAGGTCACCCATCAGCGCGTATGCCGGCCGGCCGACCTCCGCGGCCCGCGTCGCCTCGCCCGCGGGGTCACCATCGTCGGGGACCTGCTGCTCGGCCAGCGCGATCCCGATCGCGGTCGAGACGCTGCCGTCGATGCCCGCCAGCCCGCGGTTGGCGAGCACCTCGACCCGTCGCCCGTGTCGGGAGGACCGGGTGAGATCGAGGTCGCGCACCACGTTGGATGACCCGCTGAACAGGACCGCGTCCTCGGGAAGGGCCGCCAGCAGCGTGTCCGCGACGGCCAGCCCGGACGGCCAGGCGTCCTCACCGGACAGGGTCTCGGCCACCGCGGCATCCACCCGCCGGCCCGCTTCGGTCCACGTCGCGAGCCACTCGGGATCGCTGTGCTGGAGTGCCTCGTCGAGCTGGTGGAAGTGGCCCCAGCTCCACACGTGCGCCGCCTGCCCGCTCGGGTCCGGCCACTGGCCACGGGTGGTGACGACGTGCACCTCGACGTCGGGCCGCCGCACGAGCGCGGCGACGGCACGCGAGAGGGTGACCCGGCCGACGACCACGACGTGGTCGGGCGCATGGGCGTCGAGCCAGTCCGTCGCGGTGAGCAGCAACGGGCCCCGTGGCACCACGGTCGGCGCAGGATCGTCCGGGACGTCATGGCCGAACGGTTCGCGCACCACGGGCCAGCCGACCCGCGCGGCGACCTGTGCCGCCTCGGAGGCCATCCACGGCTGCGGCAGGTCGCCGATCACGACGAGGGTGCGGGCACCGGAGGTGAAGTGGCTGTTGCGCCCGGGCGGGACGCGATAGGTGACCCACGCACGCCCGCCCGCGCGGCCCTCCAGCGACTCGGGCCAGGGCGAATTCTCCCCGTCACCAGGCAGATCCGGCACCAACGGCTCACGCAGCGGGACGTTGAGGTGCACCGGCCCGGGGGCGAACTCGTTCAGCCCGCCGACCGCGGCGGCCCACGCGCGGGCGGCGACCGACCGCCATACGGCGTTCTGGCCCGCCCGTCGCTCCGGCGCGCCGAGGTCGTGCGACCAGCGCACCGCGGACCCGAAGATGCCCACCTGCTCGGTGGTCTGGTTGGCGCCGGTGCCGCGCAGTTCCGGCGGGCGGTCCGCCGTGACGACCAGGAGCGCGACCCCGCCGTGATGGGCCTCCAGGACCGCGGGGTGCAGGTTGGCGACCGCGGTGCCCGACGTGGTTACCACCGGCACCGCGCCGCCCCGGGCCTTGGCGAGCCCGAGGGCCAGGAAACCCGCCGAGCGCTCGTCCACCCGCACGTGCAGCCGCAGCCGGCCGGCCCGGTCGGCCTCCTGCAGGGCGTAGGCCAGCGGCGCCGAGCGGGAGCCGGGGCACAGCACCGCCTCGCGCACCCCGCACCGCACCAGCTCGTCCACGAGCACGGTCGCCAGCGCGGTCGACGGGTTCACGACGCGACCACGCCCCACGGGGCGGTGAACTCCTCGCCGGGCCGCAGCACCAGCAGGCCCTCACCGGAGTTCAGCGCGTCCGGCGGGCAGGTCATCGGCTCGACGGCCACCCCGCTGCGGCGGCGCAGCGGCTCGGCCAGGGTGTCCCCCGTGAAGACCTGCACCCACGGGTAGGCCGCCGCGTCGGCCCACAGCGTCGTCGCCGCCCCCTCCCGCGCGATCGTCACCCGCCACCGGCCGTCCGCGTCGGCGTCCAGACCCGTGTATGCCGTGTCGAGGACCGTGCTGCCCAGCGCACGGCCCCCGCGGAAGTCACCCTCGCCGTCCACCGGCGCCAGCCCGGTCGGGAGCAGCCGGTCGTCCACCTCGAGCGAGGTCCCGGCCGGCAGGGTGAGGGACAGCTCGTCCACCCGGTCCTCGCCGGCGGTGAGGTAGGGGTGGGCGCCGAAACCGAAGGGAGCGGACGTCATACCGACGTTGCGGGCGCGCGGGGTCACGGTGAGCCCGTCGTCGGTGAGCTCGTAGGAGACCGACAGATCCAGGCTCCACGACCACCCCTGCTGGGGGCGGAGCCGGCACCCCAGCGTGATCGCGCTGTCCGAGCGCTGCGCCAGGCTCCAGATCGCCCAGCGCACCAGACCGTGGATCGCGTTCTGCCGCGCCGGTTCCGAGAGGGCGAGCTGCAGCGTCTTGCCCCCGTCGAAGCTGTAGCGGCCGTCTCGCACCCGGTTGGGCCACGGCATCAGCAACTGCCCGCGACCACCGGAACACTGCTGGTCGATCGGGTAGCCGTGCAGCACGTCGCGGCCGTCGTCGGTGTAGGTGCGCAGCCCGCCACCCACCTCGACGACCACGGCCTCCTGCCCGCCCCGCCGAATCGTCCACTGGTCACCGCTCGGCGGCGTCGCCGTCTCCATGGCCCCGACGCTAGTCCCTCGCCGGTGAGCGGAGCGAGTGCCGCCCGGCCCGGTCAGCTGCCCTGCCCGAGCAGCTCGACGGCTTCCTCGCGCATCTGCACCTTGCGGATCTTGCCGGTCACCGTCATCGGGAACTCCTCGACCACGTGGACGT
>CAYRLV010000540.1:0-2574 GCA_964425155.1 uncultured Ornithinicoccus sp.
GCCCTGGGGGCCGGCGATCCGGACGTCGAGGTGAAGCGCCTCCGGTCCGTCGATGACGAGGCCGTGGGTTACCAGGTATTGGTCGTGCCAGTGGAGCGCGTCCCCGACCTGACCGAGTTCGACTTCCGGAGGCAGTCCTTCTACGCGCACCTGCGGCAAGTGGGGCTGGGGCTCAAGCGCGCGCGGCAGCGCATGGAGGCGGTGGACGACCCCACCATCGCCAAACTGATCGGTTCTCCGGAGAATGTTCCCTTCTTCGTGCTGCACCGAGTCTCGTATGCCACTGGAGACATACCGGTCGAGAGTCTCACCTCGTATTTTCGGGCAGATCGGTACTCCTACGAAGTCGAACTCGGCGACCGCTCGCCATAACAGACCCGCATGTGATGCGTGCTGGTCCGGCGACTTCGAGGTGCGCTGACGCGTCGAAGTCCGCCAGAACGGTGACTTGGCGCCGCCGCGGCTTCGAAGACCCGGGCAGCGAGGTCCGTCCGGGAACGTGGAACTCGTCCCCGCATGCCTCCGACGAGCATCAAATCGTGAGTTCCCGCTTTCCCACACGCGGTTGGCCAGTGGGACTGCGAGGTCGAGGCTCCACAAGGCTGGACGAAACCCTTGACAGAGTTCACCCGAAGTCGTAACTTTGGCACACCGTACCGTCAGACGGCACAGGAGCCACAGGCCATGGCAGCACCCGTTTCGCCCCCCGCCAGCATGGGCGGCGTCACCTCATACGGAGGCATGTGCAGTTCTTCTGACGCTCGCGCGACCGCGGCGGGAGTCCAGATGCTCGCCCACGGTGGCAACGCGGTCGACGCGGCCGTCGCCACGGCCTTCGCCCTCGCCGTGTTCGAGCCGGCCATGTCGCACTTGGGGGGGCAAGGCAACATGCTGGTCCACCTCGCCGAGTCCGGGGAGACCACGGCACTCGACTTCTACGCCTGCGCTCCCGGGGAGACCAGGTCCGACATGTATCGCTGGATCGACAGTGACACCCAAGGCGGCTACCGGTTCTGGACTGAGGGCGATCGGAACACGACGGGGGCCCTGTCCGTGGCCATCCCCGGCAACGTGTGCGGTTGGGTGACGGCGCACCAGCGCTGGGGATCCCTGCCGCTCTCTCAGGTCGTCGGGCCCGCTGCCCAAGGGGCGCGCAGCGCACGCCTGGGCAGGCGCATGGCCAACTTCGCGGCCGAGAACGCAGGCAGGCTGGTGCAGTTCCCGGCGTCGGCGGCGAGTTTTCTCCGACCGGATGGCTCACCGAAGGAGGCTGGCGAACCGGTCGATCAGGCCGGGCTGGCGGAGACCATCGAGCGGATCGGCGAGGATGGTTTGGAGTCCTTCTACCGTGGGGATCTCGCCAAGAGGATCGTCAGCCACGTACGGGAGGCTGGTGGTGTCCTCAGTCTGGACGACCTGGCTCGCTATCCCGAGGAGTTGCTCCTGGTCCGAAAACCGGACTGCGTGGAGTTCGCCGGGTGCGAGATCCTGGGCGCGACGCCCTCGTCGAGCGCCCTTCTCCTGCACCTGCTGCGTGTCATCGACGGCCTCGAACTCGACCAGCGGGAACCGTTGTCAGCCGATTGGCTGCACCTGATGATCGAAGCGATGAAGCTTGCCTTCGCCGACCGCGCGCGCCACATCGCCGACGATCGTTTCGTCAACCTGCCACTGGCAGGGATGCTCAGTCCCGAGTACGCGAGAGCGCGGCGATCACTCATCGACGCGCGTCAAGCTGGCTCACCGGCGCCTGGAGACCCGTGGGCGTTCCAGCAGGAGCAACCGGATCCGACGAAGTTCACCCCGCCGGCCCCTGCGGAGGCCAATGGTGAGTGCGGCACCACGCACCACAGCCACGTGGATCGCTGGGGCAACTTCGTGTCCATGACACAAAGCCTGGGGGACGGCTTCGGCTCCTGCGTCACGGTCCCGGGCACCGGCATCCTGCTGAACAACGCGATGAAGCTCTTCGACCCGCGGCCGGGGCCGCGGGCGCATGGCATCCGACCGCATGCGCGGCCGTTGGCGCCGTGGCCGACGATGGTGCGCCGGAAGGATGGGCCGGCGGTGATGGCCCTCGGCAGCCCTTCCGGCACCCGAATCCCCAACGCGCTGGCCCAGACCCTCACGCACATACTTGTCCACGGACAGGACCTCCAGGCGGCGGTCGACCTCCCTCGCGTGCACTGGTCGGGCGAGGAGCTCGAAGTCGAGAGCCGCATCCCGGCTGAGGTGCTCGACGATCTGGGGCGTCGTGGTCACGACCCGCATGTGCGGGGGGAGATGTCCCCGTGGTTCGGCGCGGTGCAGGCAGTCAGCCGCCACCCGGAGACCGGGCTGTGCACGGGCGCAGCTGACCGGCGCCGCGACGGGGCGGCGTCCGGCCTCACTGATTGGCGTCCGCCGCGATGGGCCGCGGACCTCACAACCCAAGGGAGCGCCTGAGCGCGCCCATCCGAGATGAAGGTGAGAACTGTGACAATGCGGCGATCTTGGCAGAGCCTGCTTCGGCGGACGTCGGCTGTAGGCTTGGTGGGTGCACTGGCGCTGACCGGCTGCAGCGCCTCGGGCAAC
>CAYRLV010000541.1:0-2566 GCA_964425155.1 uncultured Ornithinicoccus sp.
AACTGCCCGACCTGGTCATCGCCCACCCGGACGTCAAGGACGAGGTGCTCGCCGCGATCGCGACGCTCTAGTGTGCGCTCGTATGCGTTCCGCTGCCTGCGATTCCGGCGATTTCGCTGCGGCACACGGAGGCAGCCGCTAGGTTCGCCGGGTGAGGGTGCTGGTCACGGGTGCGGGAGGCATGCTCGGCCGTGACCTGTGTGCCGGGATGCGCGAAGCCGGTCACGACGTGACCGCCGCCACGCGGCAGGACCTCGACATCACCGACGCGACCGCCTGCCAGGTCGCGGTCCACGGGCACGACCTCGTCGTCAACGCGGCGGCCTGGACGGCGGTCGACGACGCGGAATCGCACGAGACCGAGGCCTTCGCGGTCAACGCGGTGGGTCCGGCCAACGTCGCGCGCGCGTGCGAGAGCGCGGGCGCGCGGATGGTCCAGATCTCCACGGACTACGTCTTCGCCGGCGACGCCACCAGCCCGTATGCGGAGAACGCGCCAGTCGCGCCCGTTTCCGCCTACGGCCGTTCCAAGGCTGCCGGGGAGTCCGCGGTCCGGGCCTACGCCCCGCAGTCGTGGGTGGTGCGCAGCGCTTGGCTCTACGGCGCCCACGGCGGCAACTTCGTGCGCACCATGGCCCGGCTGGCCGAGACCTCCACCGATCGCGTGCCGGTGGTCGACGACCAGCGAGGCCAGCCGACGAGCACCGTCGACCTCGCGACCATGGTGGTGCGGCTGGTGGACAGCGAGGCCCCCTTCGGCACCTACCACGGCACCAGCTCCGGCGAGACGACGTGGTGCGGGCTGGCCCGCGCGGTCTTCGAGCTGCTCGGCCACGACGCGCACCGGGTGACCCCGACGACCACTGCCGCGTTCCCACGGCCGGCGCACCGGCCCGCATACAGCGTGCTCGGGCACCACGCCTGGGCGCTGGCCGGGTTGCCCAGGCCGCCGGACTGGCGTGAGTCGCTGGAACGCGAGATCGCCGACGTGGTCGGGCTGGCGGCCTGATTTCCGTATGACGGGCGCCGTCGCCTAGGATTGTCCGGTTGCCTCGGCGAGGGACACTGCACGGGCTCGCCTCGTGCACTCCGTGATCGACGCGGTGTCGCAGGACCCCGGTCCTGCGCGTCCGCACGTGACCGCTCCGTGCCGTGCCCCGCGTCGAGGCCCATCGAGAACCATCCAGGACGAACTGACAACGTTGGTGTCGGCCGAACGCGGCGGACGCCTGAACCGTAGGAGATTCACGTGTCCGACAACACCAAGCTGATCGCCGAGCTGCGCACCGAGTTCGGCAAGGGCGCGGCTCGCCGTATCCGTCGCGCCGACAAGGTCCCCGCCGTGATGTACGGCCGGGGCACCGATCCCGTGCACATCACGCTGCCGGGTCACGAGACGATGCTCGCGCTCAAGCACACCAACGCGCTGCTGACCATCGTGGTGGACGGCAAGGAGCAGCTGGCGCTGGCCAAGGACGTGCAGCGCCACGTCATCAAGCGGTTCATCGAGCACGTCGACCTGGTCACCGTGAAGAAGGGCGAGAAGGTCAACGTCGAGGTGTCCGTGCACGTCGAGGGCGAGGCCGCGCCGGAGACCCTGGTCAACGTCGACCTGCAGACCCTCGAGCTGTCGGTGGACCCGACCAACATCCCGGAGAACGTCGTCGTCAGCGTCGAGGGCCTCGAGGTCGGCGCCCGCATCCTGGCCGGCGAGGTCGAGCTGCCGGCCGGCGCCGAGCTGCTGACCGACCCGGAGTACATGGTGGTCGGCATCTCGCAGGCCATCTCCGAGGAGGCCCTGGAGGCCGAGCTGGCCGAGGCCGAGGAGGAGGCCGGCATCGAGCACGAGGAGTCGGAGGCGGCGGCCGAGGAGGCCGAGGCCCCGGCTGCCGAGGGCGGCGAGGAGAAGGCCGAGGGCGAGGGCGAGGAGTCCTGAGGCTCCCCCTCCCCACGACGCGCGAAGGGCTCCGTCCGTGCGGACGGGGCCCTTCGGCATACTTGCCGCCATCATGGACAGTTGGCTGATCGTCGGTCTCGGCAACCCGGGACCCACCTACGCAGGGAACCGGCACAACATCGGCGCGATGGTCGTGGCCGAGCTGGCCGGCCGCGCGGGCGCCACCCTGCGGCGGCACAAGGCGCGGGCGCAGGTGGCCGAGGTGCGCCTCGGGGTGCTGCCTGGCGGTGCGCCGGGGCCGCGGGCCGTGCTGGCCCAGCCGATGTCCTACATGAACGAGTCGGGTGGACCCGTCGCCGGTCTGGCCGCGTTCTACAAGGTGCCGCTCGAGCGGATCATCGTGGTGCACGACGAGCTCGACATCCCGTTTGCCTCCGTGCGGCTCAAGCGCGGCGGGGGAGAGGGTGGCCACAACGGCCTCAAGTCGGTCTCGAGATCGCTGGGCAGCAAGGACTACCTGCGTGTCCGGCTCGGGATCGGCCGGCCGCCGGGCCGGATGGACCCGGCGGCCTACGTCCTCAAGGACTTCTCCGGCAGCGAGCGCAAGGAGCTGCCGTTCCTGATCGGTGACGGAGTGGACGCGGTCGATGACCTCGTCGCGCTGGGCCT
>CAYRLV010000542.1:0-2562 GCA_964425155.1 uncultured Ornithinicoccus sp.
TCGTCCTCGGGGACGTCGACGAACTCGACGACCAGCACGCCGCCGGCCAGGCCCAAGGCGGTCTCGACCGAGTCGGTCAACCGCCGCTTCGCCCCAGTGTCGTCACCCTTGGCGACCAGCCGGTCGACCACGACGTCGATGGTGTGCTTCTTCTGCTTCTCCAGCTTGGGCGGGCTGGAGAGCGAGACGACCTCGCCGTCCACCCGGGCACGTGAGAAACCCTTGGTCTGCAACTCACTGAACAGGTCGACATACTCACCCTTGCGAGCCCGCACGACCGGCGCGAGCACCTGGAAGCGGGTGCGCTCGGGCAGCTCCAGCAGCCGGTCCACGATCTGCTGCGGCGTCTGCCGCCCCACCGGTTCACCGCACACCGGGCAGTGCGGCCGGCCCGCCCGGGCGAACAGCAGCCGGAGGTAGTCGTAGACCTCGGTGATGGTGCCCACGGTCGACCGCGGGTTGCGGTTGGTCGACTTCTGGTCGATCGACACCGCGGGCGACAGCCCCTCGATGAAGTCGACATCGGGCTTGTCCATCTGCCCGAGGAACTGCCGGGCGTAGGCCGACAGCGACTCGACGTAGCGGCGCTGGCCCTCGGCGAAGATCGTGTCGAAGGCGAGCGACGACTTCCCCGACCCGGACAATCCGGTGAACACGACCAGGCTGTCGCGGGGCAGCTCGACCGAGATGTCCTTGAGGTTGTGCTCACGCGCGCCGCGCACGAGCAGGTGGTCACGGCTGGTGGGAGTCGTCACTTCGGGCACGTCCGCCATCGTAAGCGCCGCCGCCGACAGCCCTCACCGCGAGCGCCTGGCGGCCTCCGCGAGACGGTCCGCCTGCACCCGGTCGGCGCGGACCGGCGTCGCCCACGCGCCGAGCAGGGGGACGACGGCCACCAGGCCGAAGGCCCACCCGAAGCCCCACGCCCCCGCCATGGCCCCGACCACGGGACCGGTGAGGAAGGCGGCGAGATTCTGCACCGTGTTCTGCAGCCCCAGCGCCCGGCCCGACCAGGCTCGACCGGCGATCTCGGCGGTGGCGGTGAAGCCCAGCCCGTTGTCCGACACCGAGACGATGGACGCCACGGCCAGCGCCAGCAGCACCAGAGCGCCGGTCGTCGACGCGGTGACCGCGACCGCCACCATGGCCACGGCGGAGGCGACCGCGATCACCCGCATGGGACCCAGCCGGCTGCCCGCCAGGTCCGACCAGCGACCGGCCGCCAACCGCCCCGCAGCGCCACCGAGGGCGACCACGGCGAGGACCCGGCCGGCGCTCTGCGCGTCCCAGCCGTGCTGGGACACGAGGAACTCCGCCGAGAAGGACGCGGTCGTGAACTGTGGCACCACGAGCAGGGCACTCGCGACGTGCACGCGCCACAGCTGGGTGGTGCGGTAGGGCGAGGGCACCCGCTCGCGCGCCGGGGGCGGTGCGCCGTCGCTGGCCGCTGCCGCTGTCACGATCGGCGCGTGGGGCGGGTCCTGGGCCAGCACGGCCACCAGGAGCATGACCACCAGGCAGGCGACCGCGGGCACGCCGAGCGCGAGGCCGAGCCCGCCGCGGTCGGCGAGCGGCGGCAGCACCGCAGCACCCACCGCGACCCCGAGCGGCTGCCCCATCTGCCGGATGCCCATGGCGACCCCGCGTTGCTGCGCGGAGAACCAGCCCATCACCAGGCGTCCGCTGGCCGAGTTCACCGACGCGCCCGCCGCACCCACGAGACCGAGCAGCACCGCCTGCGTCCCGAGCTCGCCGACCGCGGCGGCTCCGAGTCCGGCGACCCCGGTCAGGGCGAGGCCGAGCGCCATCGCCAGCCGCTCGCCATACCGGTCGGCCAGGGCGCCCCACGCGACCAGCGTGAGGAACAGCCCCAGCGACGGGGCGGCCACGAACGCGCCGCCGGACGCGAGGTCGATCCCCTCGGTGCGGCGCAGGTAGGGCAGCAGGAACGGCAGACCGAACAGCAGCGAGCACACCACCGTCTGCGCGCCCGTCCCCAGGGCGAGCATGAGCCAACGCCGCCGGGACGCGGCGGGGTCCGGACGCTGGGGCACCCCACGACGTTAACGCCGCTGCCCGCGGACTGAGATCGGGTTTTACTGGGTGGACAGGTGGCGCGCGAGGAAGGCGATCGCCGGTGGGTAGGCGTCCAGCCGGTTCTCCCGCCGGGACAGCCCGTGCCCCTCGTCGTGGTAGACCCGCAGCTCGCACTCGACCCCCGAGTGTTGCAGCGCCGCCTCCAGCTGCTGCGCCTCCGAGAGCGGGACGCGCGGGTCGTTGGCGCCGTGGATGACGAACAGCGGTGACCGGATGTCGTCGAGATACGTGATGGGAGAAGCCTTCTCGAGGAAGGCCCGGTCGCGCTCGACGCTGCCGTACTCCCGCTCGCGGAAGCGGCGCCGGTAGGCGGACGTGTTCTCCAGGAAGGTCACCAACGAGCTGATGCCCACGATGTCGACCCCGGCCGCCCAGAGGCCGGGCTGCATGGACACGCCGGCGAGGACCATGTAGCCGCCGTACGAGCCGCCCCACAGGGCGCTGCGTGCGGGATCGAGGCCGAGC
>CAYRLV010000543.1:0-2557 GCA_964425155.1 uncultured Ornithinicoccus sp.
CGACCCCGCGGTAACGGACGGCACCCCCGGTGATCCGGCCGGGCGGCGGGACGATCCCCATGACCGCCTGCGCCGTCACGCTCTTGCCGGATCCGGATTCACCGATCACGCCGAGCGTTTCGCCCTCGTCCAGCGTGAAGCTCACGCCGTTCACCGCCTTCACCAGGCCGTCCCGGGTGCGGAACTGCACGTGCAGGTCCTCCACCTCGAGCAGGGGCGCGTCCGGGTCGTAGTCGAGGACGGGAAGATCCTCCGGCGTAACCGCCGTGGCCGTGGGGTCGACCTCACCCCCGGAGCGGGTCGTGGTCATCGAGTCACCTCCTCAACGCAGCTTCGGGTCGATGGCGTCGCGGACCGCGTCGCCGAGCAGGATGAAGCTCAGGACGGTGACGACCAGGAACAGGCACGGGAAGATGAGCAGGTGGGGGTGGCCGCTGACCGCCCACTCCTGGCCGCCCGAGATGAGCACGCCCCACGAGATCGTCGGTCGCTGCAGTCCGACGCCGAGGTAGGTGAGTGTCGCCTCCGCGGAGACGAAGGCGCCCAGCGAGATCGTCGCGATGACGATGGCGGGTTGGATCGCGTTGGGCAGGATGTGCCGGAAGATGACCCGGGGGGCGCGGGCACCCAGGATGCGCGTCGCCTCGACGAACGGCCTGTTCTTGACCTCCAGGACGCTGCCCCGCACGATCCGGGTGACCTGGGGCCAGCCGAAGACGATCAGCACGGCCGAGATCGCCCAGATCGAGTGGGAGCCCACGATGGCGAGGAAGATCAGTCCGGCCAGGATGAACGGCAGGCCGAAGAAGATGTCGGTGAGCCGGGAGATCACGACGTCCAGCCAGCCGCCGAAGTAGGCCGACAGGGTGCCGAAGAACACCCCGAGCACCGTGGTGCCGACCGTGCACACGACCGCGATGATGATGTCCGGCCGGGCGCCGTAGATCGTCTGGGCGTACATGTCGCAGCCGTAGACGTTGAAGCCGAATGGATGTCCGTCGGTCGGTCCCTGCTTGCTGTGCATGATGTCGCAGTTGTTGGGGTCCACGCCGGTCCACAGCCCGGGGAAGATCGCCATGGAGACGATGGCCAGGACCACGAGGGCCGGGACGATGAACAGCGGGTTGCGCAGCAGGTCGTGGACCGCGTCGCTCCACAGGCTGCGCCCCAGTTGGACCTCGCGCTGCTCGCTGTCGGCGTGGTCGACGACGGCGCCAGAGGTGGGCTCAGTCATAACGGATCCTCGGGTCGAGCACGGCGTACAGGATGTCGACGAGCAGGTTGAAGACCAGGAACACCAGCACCAGGAGGGTGACGATGACGACGATCACGGAGACCTGGTTCTGCAGTGCGGACTGGTAGGCCAGTCCGCCGATTCCGGGGATGTTGAAGATCGCCTCCGTGACGATGGCGCCGCCGATCAGGAAGCCGAAGTCGGCCCCGATGTACGTGACGGCCGGGATGAGCGAGTTGCGTAGGGCGTGGACGCCGATCACCCGGCGGGGGCGCAACCCCTTCGCCCGAGCCGTCCGGGCGTACTCGGCGCCGAGGTTCTCGATCAGGCCGGTGCGGGTGAGTCTGGCGATCGACGCGAGGGACAGGGCGCCGAGCACCATGCCCGGGATGATCAGGCTGAGCCAGGGGCTGCTGGACCGGTAGGTCACCGTGAAGATGTCGTCCACGAATCCGGGTAGCCAGTCCTGCTTGCCGATCCAGACTCCGGCGTAGACGCCGAGGAAGAGCTGCACCAGCACACCGAGGACGAAGACCGGGATGGCGATCAGCAGCGGTGTGACGATCCGCATGACGTTGTCCGCGATGCGGTCCTTGCGGATGCCGGCCAACACCCCCCACAGGATGCCGAAGAACGACTCGAACGCGATCGCGATCAGGGTCAGCCGCCCGGTGATCGGCCAACGACGAGTGAGCAGGTCGAGCACCGGCTGGTTGCGGAAGTCGGTGCCGAAGTCGCCGTGCACGTAGTCGGTGATGCGGGAGGCGAAGATCGAGAAGCACGGATTCCCAGGTTGCTTCAGGCACGGGTCGTCGAGGTGGTACTTCGCCTCGACGGCCTTGATGACGGCGGGAGGTGGCTGCTTGGGCCCGAACATCGCCAGCACCGGGTTGCCGGTCACCTGGATGCCGAGCGAGGTCAGGTAGTGGATGAGGAACATCGTGCCGACCAGCACCGGAATGAACTGCAGGAGCCGCCGGAGCACGTATCTGCCCATGACAGGCCTCACCTCCCCGTCGCGTCAGGGGCTCCGGGTCGCCGCACGGCGACGCGACGACCCGGAGCAGTCGTGTCGTGAGCCACGGACTTACTGGTTGACCGTCACCTCGCGGTAGTTCGGGTGGTCCAGGGTCTTCGCGTAGTGCACGTTGCTGACGTGGTCGGAGTAGATCCAGTGGGACTCACCGGTGTACATCGGGATCGCCGGCATGTCCTCGATCAGCATGTCCTCGGCCTGGGTGTAGTACTTGATCGCCTTCTCCTGGCTCGATGCAGCACTGCCCTTCTTCACCAGCGCCTCGAACTTCGGGTTGTCGTAGCGCG
>CAYRLV010000544.1:0-2555 GCA_964425155.1 uncultured Ornithinicoccus sp.
TCGGCTGGTAGCCGACCGCGGACGGCATCCGGCCGAGCAGCGTGGAGACCTCGGACCCGGCCTGGGTGAACCGGAAGATGTTGTCGATGAACAGCAGCACGTCCTGGTTCTGGACGTCGCGGAAGTACTCCGCCATGGTCAGCGCGGACAGCGCCACGCGCAGCCGGGTGCCCGGCGGCTCGTCCATCTGGCCGAAGACCAGGGCGGTCTGGCCGAGGACGCCGGCCTCCTCCATCTCCACGATCAGGTCGTTGCCCTCACGGGTGCGCTCGCCGACACCGGCGAAGACCGACACACCACCGTGGTCCTTGGCGACGCGGGCGATCATCTCCTGGATGAGCACCGTCTTGCCGACGCCGGCACCGCCGAACAGGCCGATCTTGCCGCCGTTGACGTAGGGGGTGAGCAGGTCGATGACCTTGATACCGGTCTCGAACATGCTGGTCTTGGACTCCAGCTGGTCGAAGGCCGGCGCGGGACGGTGGATGCCCCACCGCTCGTTGATCTCCAGCGGCTCGTCGGTGTCGAGGCAGTGCCCGGTGGCGTTGAACACGTGCCCGAGCGTGCCGTCGCCGACCGGCACCTGGATCGGGCCGCCGGTGTCCTGCACCGAGGCGCCCCGGACGACGCCGTCGGTCGGCTGCAGCGAGATCGCGCGGACCATGTTGTCGCCGATGTGCTGCGCGACCTCGAGGTTCAGCGTGTGCTGCTCGCCGCCGAGCTCGACCTCGGTGGTGAGCAGGTTGTACTGGTCCGGCATCGCGTCGACGGGGAACTCCACGTCGATGACCGGGCCGATGATCCGCGAGACCCGGCCGACGCCGCCCTCGCTCGGGGCCGCGCCCGGGGAGTTCTCGGTCACTGTGGCAGTCATGGTTGTGTCCTTCTCACTTGGCGCTTACTTGGCGTCGGCGAGGGCGCTGGCGCCGCCCACGATTTCGCTGATCTCTTGGGTGATCTCGGCCTGGCGGGCCTGGTTGGCCAGCCGGGTGTAGGTCTTGATGAGCTCCTCGGCGTTGTCCGTGGCGGACTTCATCGCCCGCTGCCGCGCGGCCAGCTCGGAGGCCGCCGCCTGCAGCAGCGCGTTGAACAGCCGGGAGGTGACGTACTTCGGCAGCAGCGCGTCCAGCACCTCGGCCGCGTTCGGCTCGAACTCGTAGAGCGGCAGCACGTCGTCCGGTGCGGGCGCCTCGGTGCCCTCGACCACCTCGAGCGGCAGCAGCCGCACGACGGTGGGCTCTTGGGTCACCATGCTGCGGAACCGGGTGAAGACGACGTGCAGCTCGTCCACGCCGCCCTCCTCGGAGCCGGCGATGAAGTCCCCGGTGACCCGCTCGCCGATCTCCCGCGCCGCCTCGAACGTCGGGCGGTCGGTGAAGCCGGTCCACTCCGCGGCGAACTCACGGCCGCGGAAGGTGTAGTAGCCCACGCCCTTGCGGCCGACCAGGTAGGGGACGACCTCCTTGCCCTCGCTCTGCAGTCGGGCGATGAGCTCACCGCTCTCCTTGAGGGCGGAGGCGGAGTAGGCGCCCGCCAAGCCGCGGTCGCTGGTCATGATGACCACCCCGGCCCGCTTGACCTCCGTGCGCTCGGTGGTGAGCGGGTGGTCGACGTCCGAGAAGGTGGCCACGGCCGACACCGCGCGGGTGAGGGCCACGGCATACGGCGTCGACTCGGCGACGTACTGGCGCGCCTTGGTCACCCGGGACGCGGCGACCAGCTCCATCGCCCGGGTGATCTTCTTGATCGACCCGACGGCTCTGATGCGCTCGCGGTAGACGCGAATCTGCGCTCCCATGGGGTTGGCCTCTCCTTACCTTGGACAGCTGTGCGGTCGGCTCTGCCGGTCGACGACGGACGACCGGATCACCGCTGCTGCTTGACGATCTGGGCCTGGTCGATCTGGTCCTCGTCGAGCTCGTCGTGCCGCTCGGACCCGGCCTGGACGCCCCCGCCCTCACCGGCGGCGAACTGCTCCTTGAACGAGGCGATCGCGTCCTCGAGGGACTTGACCGTGTCGTCCTCGAGCTTGCCGGTCTCGCGGATCGAGTCGTAGATGCCGGACTTCTCGCGGCGGATGTAGTCGAGGAACTCGGCCTCGAACCGGCTGACGTCCTCGACGTCGAGGTCGTCCAGGTTGCCGGTGGTGCCGGTCCAGACCGCGACGACCTCCTCCTCCACCCGCAGCGGCGAGGCCTGCGGCTGCTTGAGCAGCTCGACCAGCCGGGAGCCGCGCTCCAGCTGGGCCCGCGAGGCCGCGTCGAGGTCGGACGCGAACATCGCGAACGCCTCCATCGCGCGGTACTGCGCCAGGTCCAGCTTGAGCCGGCCGGACACCGACTTCATCGCCTTGATCTGCGCGTCGCCACCGACCCGGGACACCGAGACACCCACGTCGATCGCGGGCCGCACGTTGGAGTTGAACAGGTCGGCCTGCAGGTAGATCTGGCCGTCGGTGATGGAGATGACGTTGGTCGGGATGTAGGCCGACACGTCGCCCGCCTTGGTCTCGATGATCGGCAGGCCGGTCATCGAGCCGGCACCCAGCTCGTCCG
>CAYRLV010000545.1:0-2554 GCA_964425155.1 uncultured Ornithinicoccus sp.
CCGGGTGAGTCGCAACATCATCGTCGTCGGCCAGCAGAAGACCGGCACGACTGGCGTCTACAGCCTCATCAAGTCGGCCTTGGCCCCCATCGAACGGGAATACTTCTTCTCGTTCGAGCCGACCCGTGGTGAACCACTGGCCGGGGTCCTGGCTCAGGAGCCCTCCCGGAACATCCTCACCAAGATCATGTACAAGAACATCGACAACTTCTCGTTGGACGTGTTCGATCGTCGGGTGCTGACCGTCCGCGACCCCCGGGACACGATCGTCAGTACGCTGCTGTTCAAGCCGATGCTGCGCAACATCGTGGGTACCGTGCCGATGGACCAGCACCAGCGCTTCATCGACGGACTGCAGCGCAAGGAAGCCGCCCCCCGCTCGGTCAGCATCGTGGAGCTGATGGAACTCGCCGACTCGGTGGGCTATCGCAAGCACAAGCCCCGGCGGTTGGCCCAGGAACTGCTCCAGATGGGCGAATTCAGCAAGCAGGCGGACTTCCACGTCGTCCGCTACGAGGACTTCGTGGACGGGAAAGTCTCGGACCTCGCGACGTATCTCGGCCTGCCCCTCGACCCCGAGGCCGCCAAGACACCGTCCTGGCTGACCCACATCTCCCGTTCGCGCGGACACGGGGCCTGGCGAAGCTGGTTCACCGAGCAGGACGTGGAGCACTACCGTCCCATCCTCGCCCGCAGCATGCGACGTCTGGGCTACCCGGATCACTGGACGCTCGACGACCACCCGGAGATCCCGCCCGAGACCTCGTCAGCCTACGTTGCCGACCGGATTGCGAAGCGACGACGTGAGTTGGCAGTAGCCCGACGGGAGCCAGAGCAGTCCGGTCAGTCCGGTGCGAGCATCGCCACACTGCACTCCATGGCCTCGGACGGCAACGCCCGCTCGGCCCTCGAGCTGGCCCGGCGGCTGAACCGTGGCAAGGACTTCGCCGGCCGATGGCCGGCCTCCGCGCGCTACTGGGCTCGGCAGGCCGAGATCCAGGGATTGGCCCCCGCTGGCGAGCTGCGCCGACGCCTGGACGAGGAGTTGGGGACCACGCCGCCGTGAGTCGCCGCACCGACCTCGTCCCCCTCCGGGCACGTCGCTGGATGGTGCACCGCCTCCCCACACCAGTCTGGCGGCACCTGCGGCCGGTGGTGCACGGGCAGACCCGCATCCAGGCCGGACTTCGCGACCTCGAATTGCGCGTCCGTGAGCCAGTCGCTCGGCGCCTCGGGCCGCACGTCCGGCCCGTGCGCACCACGGACGGCACTGCCTTCGGCCAGATCGTCACGTCCTATGACGCCGACGCCGAGCGCCGCCACCAGCTCAAGCAGTCGCAACGGATTCTGACCGAGGCGGGCCTGCCGTGGGTGCTAGTCGACGAGCGGCCGGCCCACGCCAGCGTACTGGTGGTCCCGCGTCCCCACCGCGCCGCGGCGATGCAGACGCTGCACCAACAGCTCGCACACAGTGCCGTCTACCTTCAGCCCGTCCTGGCTGGACGCACCGCCAAGCCGCAGCTGGCGGGAGATGCGGCACTCACCACCGAGGACCTCGACGCGGTGCGGGTGTTCCGTTTCCTCACCACCTCCGACGGTCAGGTCTTGGAGCAGGGGACGTCAGCGTGCGTCGTCGAGTTCTGGGAGGAGCTGGAGAGCGAGACCGTGCCGGGCGAAGGGCGTGACCCTGTCCCGGCCGGCACGATCGTGGCTCCGATGTCGAACCGTTGGATCGACCATCTCAAACCAGACGACTGGACTCCCCACACCAGGTTGCAGGACCCAACCGGCACCGCCCCCTGGGACCGGCACGTGTTCGACCTCGACGAGCCGGTAGATGTGGTTTACACCTGGGTCGACGGAGACGACCCGGACTGGCTCCGCCGACGGGAGCTGGCAGTGACAACGTCCGACGAGGACGAGCGCCGTCACCCTACGGCGTTCAACGAATCACGGTACGCGTCGCACGACGAGCTGCGCTACTCCCTGCGGTCCCTCGAGATGTATGCCAGCTGGGTCCGACGCGTCTACCTCGTCACCGACGACCAGGTCCCGTCGTGGCTGAATACCGACCATCCCAGCGTGCGGGTGGTGAGCCACGCCGAGCTGTTCCGGGACCAGGAGGCGCTCCCGACCTTCAACTCGCACGCCATCGAGTCCCAGCTGCACCACATCCAGGACCTCGCCGAGTTCTTCCTCTATCTCAACGACGACGTCTTCATCGGCCGGCCGATCTCGCCAGCCCTCTTCTTCGAGGGCAACGGCCTGTCCCGGTTCTTCCCCTCACACGCAAAGCTGGACCTGGGGGAAATCCGCCCAGGCGAGGCCCCGGTGATGACCGCGGCGAAGAACAACCGCAGGATCATCAACAGCACGTTCGGTGCCACCGTGACCAACAAGCTCAAGCACGTACCACATGCCCTGCGGACCAGCGTTCTACGCGAAATGGAGGAGCGGTTCAACGAGGCCTTCGCAACAACGTCCAGCAGCCGCTTCCGACATCCTGACGACTATTCGATCGTGTCCTCGCTCTACCACTGGTACGCATACGCGA
>CAYRLV010000546.1:0-2545 GCA_964425155.1 uncultured Ornithinicoccus sp.
CGTAAGCGCGGCCCGACGGGCTTCCGGCACCGGACAAGCCCCCACCCGCACGAGTCACTTCGTGCTGCCTGGGGTCTTGACCTGTGACGCTGTTCCGGCAATCGGTCCGCGGCTTCTCCGCGGTCGAGCAACACTTTGCCGACCTCATCGCCGAACAGATGCAGGTACGCACCGGTCGTCGCCCCAGCTCGGGTGAATACCGCTCGTGGCAACGCAGCATCCCCGCGCTGCGTTCTGATCTGGTGTCCGCAGGCCTCGACGACATCGAGATGCTCGTGGAGTACCAGTTGCCCCTCACCAGCAAGCGAGCCGACGTGGTGCTCGCCGGCAGACACCCACAGACGGGTGGCCCGTCATACCTCGTGGTCGAGCTCAAGCAGTGGAGTCACGCCGAGCGGTTCGAGGACAGCGACACGCTCGTGCAAATCGAGCAGTACGGCAGGCGCCCCGTCACGCATCCCGGCCTGCAGGTCAAGGACTACTGCGACTACCTGCTCGGATTCACCAGCACCCTCGCCGATGTGCCCGAGTCCGTGGCTGGCGTCGCCTACCTGCACAACGCCACCGACCATGGCGTCGCCGACCTGCTCGACCTCCCTGAGGACAGCCACGGCCGGGTCTTCACCGGCCAGCGACGCAGCGAGTTCGTCGAGTTCCTGCGCACCCGTTTCGCCGCGGGCGTGCCTGGCGGACCGTATGCCGACCGGTTACTGACCAGCCGGATCGCGCCGTCCCGGCAACTGCTGGCCGTGGCGGCGGAAGAGGTACAGAGCCGAGAAATGTTCGTTCTGCTCGACGAGCAACGGGACGCCTACCACTACGTCTTGCATGCCGTCGAGCGCGCCCGCCGCTCTGACCGCAAGACCGCCGTGATCGTCTCTGGCGGACCGGGCAGCGGCAAGAGCGTCATCGCCCTGTCGTTGCTCGGCGAGTTGTCCAGGCAGGGCCGCAGCGTGTTGCACGCCACCGGCTCTCGGTCGTTCACCCAGACCTTGCGCAAGGTCGCCGGACGGCGAAGGCCGCAGGTGCGGAAGATGTTCCAGTACTTCAACTCCTTCGTTGCCGTGCCGCCGAACGACGTGGACGCACTCATCCTCGACGAGGCCCACCGGATTCGGGAGACCTCTGCCAACCGGTGGACGCGCGCCGAGCACCGCACCGGCCGACCGCAGGTCGACGAGCTGCTCGACGCAGCGCGAGTGCCGGTCTTCCTGCTCGACGAGTTCCAAGTCGTTCGGCCCGGCGAGCTGGGCACGGTCGACGACATCCGAACCCATGCCCAGGCACGTGGACTCGAGGTCACCACGATCCACCTTGATTCCCAGTTCCGTTGCGGCGGGTCGCAGGAGTACGTGCGTTGGGTCAAGCGGTTGCTCGACCTCGAGCCGGGCGGGCCACTGCTCTGGACGGGCGACCCGCACTTCGAGGTCGAGGTCGTGGACTCCCCCGCCGAACTGGAGCACCAGCTGCGGTCTCGGTTGGAGGACGGCTACAGCGCCCGGATGGCGGCCGGCTACTGCTGGCCCTGGAGCGACCCGAGGCCGGACGGCACCCTCGTGCCGGACGTCGAGATCGGCGACTGGGCTCGTCCGTGGAACCTCAAGGGCGACCGATCGGTGGGCGGGGCTCCCGCGGCCGCGCTCTGGGCAACCGACGCCGCCGGGTTCGGCCAGGTGGGCTGCGTCTACACGGCCCAGGGCTTCGAGTACGACTACGCCGGCGTCATCCTCGGTCCCGACCTCGTCTGGAGGGACGGACGGTGGATCGCGGTGCGTCGGGCCAACCGTGACCCCGACTTCCGCAACACCACCAAGGTCAGCAACGAGGACTTCGACCGTTTGGTCCGCAACGTCTACAAGGTGCTGCTCACGCGCGGTATGCGGGGCGTCCTGCTCTACTCGACCGACCCTCCCACCGCCGCACACCTTCGCGAGTGCGTCCGCGGGTCGCCCTGATCTGCAGACCTTCATCTGACATCAATCGAGCTCGGCCCGACAGGCTTCCGCACCAGGACACGCCTCCACCCGTAGCGAACACGGGAAAGACGCGTCATCGATGGCCGCATGGGTCTTCACGATCAGCAAGGACCGTCCACAACACTGGAACTACGCCACCGAACACGGGCTGTGGGACACCCGCCGCCGCCCTGACGTGAAGTCCGGTGATGCCGTGTACTTCTGGCAGTCCGGCCACGGACTCGTCGGCCGGGCCATCGCCACGTCCGACTTGTTCGAGCATTCCGACCCCGACGGGCCCTGGGACGACGCGGCCACGGGAGGGTACGCGTACCGGTTTCACCTGCGCGTGGACGCCGACACGCTGACAAGTGACGGGAGCCCCAGGTGGTCGAAGATCCAGGAGGCGACGGGGATCCGTCAGTCGCTGAACCTGGCACCCTTCCGCGTGAGCAAGGACGCGGACACGTGGTTGGAGAACCTCTTTGACCGTTCGACGCGTGCGAGCTTTTGGTCTGAGTACGCCCCGTCCGGACCCGAAAGCGGTGACCCCCTCTCCCCGCCCGACCTGGTGAGCGGCGGACTGCCCG
>CAYRLV010000547.1:0-2543 GCA_964425155.1 uncultured Ornithinicoccus sp.
CGCGCTACGACAACCCCAAGTTCGAGGCGCTGGTGACGAAGGGGAGCGCCGCGAAGACCCAGTCCGAGGCCATCAAGGACTACACCAAGGCCGAGAACATGCTGATCGAGGACATGCCGGTGATCCCCATGTACACCGGTGAGGCGGCGTGGATCTACTCCGACCACGTCAGCAACGTGAAGTACGCCAAGACCCTCGACCACCCCGACTACCGCGACATCACGGTCAACCAGTAGGCGGCGGGCCACGGACACCAGGGCTCCGGGTTGCCGCGGCACCGCGCGGCAACCCGGGTCCGCACGCGGGAGATGAGGAGGGGTCATGGGTAGATACGTGTTGCGTCGACTCCTCCAGTTCATCCCGGTGCTGGTCGGCACGATGTTCCTCATCCACTACCTGACCTGTCTCGGGATCCAGGTCACCGGCAACCCGGTGCTGGCCATGTTCGGCCCGAAGCAGCCTCCCCCGGCGGTCATCCACGCGGTCGAGGCGAAGTACCACCTCGACGACCCGTGCCTGAAGCAGCCGGGCAACCCCTGCTTCAACATCTTTGCCGCGCGGATCAACGACTACGTGCACGGGGACTTCGGCACCGACTTCCGCAACCAGCCGGTGCTCGACCTGCTCTCGCGGAGGTGGCCGGTCACCGGACGGCTGACCCTGATCGCGATCGCGTTCGAGTCGTTCTTCGGCATCCTCTGGGGCGTGCTCGCGGGGGTCCGCAAGGACCGCCTGGCCGACAACGTGATGCGAGTCGTCACGCCGCTGTTGATCGCCATCCCGGTCTTCGTCCTCGGCGTGCTCGTGCAGCTGTTCCTCGGCGTGTATGCCGGGGTCTGGATCGGCAAGCGGGACTGGCTGCCAGGATTCGTGGGCGACATCTTCACGGTGACCTATCGGTCCAGCCACCCGTGGCTCAGCCTGATCATCCCCGGCATGGTGCTCGGGGCCCTGTCCCTGGCCTCGATCGCGCGGCTCACCCGCACGGGGCTGATCGAAAACCTCGGCGCCGAGTACGCCCGGACGGCTCGGGCCAAGGGGTTGCGGACGCGAAGGGTGATCGGCGTCCACGCGCTGCGCAACTCGCTGATCCCGGCGGTGACCTACATCGGGGCCGATTTCGGCTTCCTGATCGGCGGCGCCATCGTGACCGAGGCGATCTTCAACATCCCCGGCATGGGCGGTCTCGCCTACCAGTCGGCCCTGCAGAACCAGGTGTCGGTCATCGTGGTCATCGTCACCCTGCTGGTGCTGGTGTTCCTCGTCTTCAACCTGCTCGTCGACATCCTGTATGCCGTGCTCGACCCGAGGATCCGCTATGACTGAGCCCACCGCCATCAACCAGGCGAGCAGCGAGCAGCGCGAGGTCCGGCCCGGTCGCAGCCTGTGGTCCGACGCGGTGCATGACCTGCTGCGCAACCCGCTGTTCATCGTCCCCGCCGTGATCATCCTCGCGGTCGTGTCGATGGCCGTCGTGCCGCAGCTGTGGACCGGAGTGGACCCGAACAACTGCGACATCATCCACAGCAAGCGCGGCCCGACGTCCGGGCACCCGTTCGGCTTCAACGTCTACGGGTGCGACATGTACGCCCAGACGATCTACGGCGCCCGGCCGGACATCATCATCGCCGTCGTGTGCACCATCGGCACGACCGTGCTCGGGCTGTTCTTCGGCACCGTGTCGGCCTACTTCGGCGGCTGGCTGGACGTCGTGATCTCCCGGCTCACCGACATCTTCTTCGGCCTACCGTTCATCCTCGCCGGGTTGATCTTCCTGGCCATCGTGGGATCCCACTCGATCTGGGCGATCTCGGTCGTGCTCATCGTGTTCGGCTGGCCCCAGGTCACCAGGATCGTGCGAGGCAGCGTGCTCGAGGTCAAGAACAGACCCTTCGTGGAGGCCACCCGCATCCTGGGGGCCCGCGCCCCCCGGGTCATCTTCCGGCACATCCTGCCCAACGCGATCCAACCCGCCATCGTCATCGCGACGATCTCGCTGGGCGCCTTCGTCTCCGCGGAGGCGACACTCACCTACCTCGGCGTCGGACTGCAGCGACCGACGATCTCGTGGGGCGTGCTCATCTCGGGCGGCCAGGAGTGGGCGGTCAGCGGCCACCCCCACCTGCTCATCTTCCCGTGCCTGTTCCTGGTCGTCACCGTGCTGAGTTTCATCCTGATCGGCGACGCGGTCCGCGACGCCATCGATCCGAAGCTGCGTTGAGGAGGTGACCCGATGACCACGACCCACCCGGCCGGTGAGGTCGACCCCACGGCCACGGCGGTCACGGCCGAGAGCCTGCCGGTCCTCGACTACGATCCCGACGCGCCCCTGCTCGAGGTGGAGGACCTGAACGTGCAGTTCCGCACGCGGGACGGTCTGGTGCGTGCGGTCAACGGTGTGAGCTTCACGCTCGCCGAGGGCGAAACACTCGGCGTGATCGGCGAATCCGGCTCAGGCAAGAGTGTGACGGCCCAAGCGGTCATGGGCATCGTCCCGCCGCCCGGCCGGATCACCGGGGGTGCCGTCCGTTACCGCGGGGTCG
>CAYRLV010000548.1:0-2540 GCA_964425155.1 uncultured Ornithinicoccus sp.
GGCACCGGGCTGCCCCAGAACCGGTTGCGGGTGATCGACCAGTCGCGCGCGTTCTGGAGCCACTTGCCGAACTGGCCGTGCTTGATGTGCTCCGGCACCCAGGTGATCTGCTCGTTGAGCTCCACCATCCGGTCCCGGAACGCCGTGACCTCGACGAACCAGGACGAGACACCCTTGTAGATCAACGGTTCCCGGCACCGCCAGCAGTGCGGGTAGGAGTGGTCGTAGGTCTCGCGACGCAGCAACACCGTGCCGTCGGTGACGGCACCGGCCTTGCCGGAGCCCCGGGTCGCCGCCTTGAGGTGGTCGATGATGTGCAGGTTGGCGTCGAAGACGAGCATGCCCTCGTACTCGACCACCGGGTCGGTGAACCGGCCGTCCTTGCCGACCGGCATGACCGCCTCGATGTGCTCCCGGTCGGTGACCTCCTTGTCCACCTCACCGAAGGCGCCCGCCGTGTGCACCACGCCGGTGCCGTCGGTGGTCGTGACGGCGTCGTCGGCCGCCACGACACGGAAGGCGTTCTCCCGGCCGAGGTAGTAGGAGAACGGTGGCGTGTAGGTGCGGCCGAGCAGGTCCGTGCCCCGGTAGCGGCCGAGCACGACCGGCTCCTCGCCGAGCTCGCGCGCGTAGGCGCCGAGGCGGGCCTCGGCGAGCAGGTAGCGTGCGGTCCGGTCGGTGCCCGGCACCGGTGCCTCGACCACGACGTAGTCGATGTCGGAGCCGACCATCACCGCGAGGTTGCTCGGCAGCGTCCAGGGCGTCGTGGTCCAGACGAGCACGTGCGCGCCGTCGAGCACCTCGTCCTCGCCGGTGGCGTCGAGCACGAACCCGACGGTCACCGACGGGTCCTGCCGCATCTGGTAGACGTCCTCCTCCATCCGCAGCTCGTGGTTGGACAGCGGCGTCTCGTCGTTCCAGCAGTAGGGCAGGACGCGGAAACCCTCGTAGACGAATCCCTTGTCGTAGAGCGACTTGAAGGCCCAGATCACCGACTCCATGTAGTCGGGCTCCATGGTCTTGTAGTCGTGGTCGAAGTCGACCCAGCGGCCCTGGCGGCGCACGTAGTCGCGCCACTCCCCCGTGTAGCGCAGCACCGACTCGCGGCAGGCGGCGTTGAACTTCTCGATGCCCAGCTCGCGGATCTCGTCGGTGGTCTTGAGCCCGAGCTGGCGCATGGCCTCGAGCTCGGCGGGCAGGCCGTGGGTGTCCCAGCCGAACCTCCGCTCGACCCGGCGGCCGCGCATCGTCTGGTAGCGCGGCACGACGTCCTTGACGTAGCCGGTGAGCAGGTGCCCGTAGTGCGGCAGGCCGTTGGCGAACGGCGGCCCGTCGTAGAAGACGAACTCGTTGTCGCCGTCCTCCCCCGCCTCGCGCTGCTCGACCGACGCGAGGAAGGTGCCGTCCTCGTCCCAGTACGCCAGGACCTGGTCCTCGATCTGCGGGAAGCTCGGGCCCGCGACCACGCCCGTCGCGCGGGTGTCGTCGCCGTGCTCGTCCGGTGAGAGGAAGTCGACCTTGGGGTAGGCCATGGATGGTTCTCCGTCGCGTCTCGTGCCTGCTGGTCCACGAGGACGACGTCGCCGGCCGGGGTCCCGACCGGGCGGCACCGCGGTACCACCTCGCTTGCCGCACCCGCGCGCCCTGCCGGGCACACGGCATACGACCGCTTCATCCAGGGCCGCTGACGGGGCCCACCCGTCCGGTTCTACTGAGGACATCTCCGTATGCGGTGTGGTCCCGTTCTTCCGGAGGCTCGCCGCTGATGACGGCTCCAACGCCTGTGTCCGCAGTCTACGGGACACCCGGCGGCCCGCGCGACGCGCTATCGGCCGACCGTCATCGGCTGGTCACGCCCAGCCCGTGCTCCTCGCGCAGCCGGGCGAGGGTGTCGGACAGGCGATCCCGGGCGGGCTCCAGCAGCCACACGCCCTCGGTGTGCGGGCGGAAGCCGAGCCGGGACCAGACCTGGGTCATCCGGCGGACCGCCTCGTCGTAGCCCTGCGGGTAGTCGCCTTCCTCGCCGCGGTCCAGCGGACCGGGCAGGCAGAGCGCGACCCGGACGCCGGTGCGCAGCAGCTGCAGCGTCTCGGCGAGCAGCAGCGCAGCGAGGCCACGGCCCTGCCAGTCCGGGGCGAGGACGACCCGGTCCAGCACGAGGACCCGGTCGCCGGTGTCCCGCAGCGAGCTGGCGAGTCCCTCGGCGAGCTGGCCGGTGTTGACGTCGAAGACGACGTCGCCGATGTGGGCGATGTCGTCGTTCGAGGAGTCGAGGGCGGCCCAGGGGTCGGCGCACGCCAGCAGGTCGACGGCGAGGACCGCGAGGGTGGCGATCGGGTCGGGGGAACCGGGGGTGTGGGCCCGGACGGACCAGCGCTCGAGGCCGTCGGTGACCGGCTCGCCAGACACCCCGTCGGCACGCAGCGGCCGGGTCGTGGAGACGGTCAGGCGAAGGTCGGACACGGTGGGCTGCGCGGCGGCGTCGTTCACCCGGCCAGTCTGCCCCGCCCCGCCGCCCCGCGGAAGCCGCCACCTCCCGA
>CAYRLV010000549.1:0-2539 GCA_964425155.1 uncultured Ornithinicoccus sp.
TGCCCGGTGGGTGGGCCCGGCGCAGAGGGCAACTCGTTCGCCCGCCCCCGACGGGGTGCGCGATAGTGGGCCGGGTGACCTCGCAGCAGACCACGCCGATGTGGCGGATCCCGGCCATGCGGCAGCTGGTCGTGGTCACCTTGCTGGGGTTCGCGAGCTTCTGCCTCACCTTGTCGTCGCTGCCGTCGTATGCCGCGGCGCACGGGGCCACGGACGGCACCGCCGGTCTGGTCACCACCGTGATGCTCGTGTGCACGGTCGCGACCCAGATGCTCGTGCCGGCCGCGGTCGAGCGATTCGGTCTCGGCCCCGTCCTGGTCTTCGGGCTCGTCGCGCTGGGGCCGCCGACGCTGCTCTACCTGGTCACCCCGGAGCTGTGGTGGCTGCTCGTCGTGTCGGGGGTGCGCGGGTTCGGGTTCGCCGTGCTCACCGTGCTCGGGTCGACCATGACCGCCCGGATCGCGCCGCCGGGACGCGTGGGGGAGGCCGTCGGGATCTACGGGCTCGCCATCGCCGTGCCCAACCTGCTCGCCGTCCCGGGCGGGGTGGCGCTGCAGGCCGCAGGGCACTTCGGGTGGGTGGCGGTGCTGGCGGCGACCCCGGTGCTCGCGGTGCCGTTCGTGCCGGGCCTCGCCCGGGACGTGGGCTCGGCACGGGTGCCGGAGGAGGGCGCCTCGCACTCCACGTCGGCGGCGGTGCGTGCCGTTGCCTCACCGGCCTTCCTGCTGTTCGTCGTCACCGTGGCCGGCGGTGGCCTGGTGACCTTCCTGCCCATCGCCCGGCCGGGCGGCGCGGTCGCCTCGATCGGCCTGCTGCTGTTCGGTGCCGCCGGCGCGATCACCCGCTGGGCGGTCGGTGTCGTCGCGGACCAGCGGGGGTCCCGGGTGCTGCTGCCCGCCTCGATGCTCACGACCGTGGTCGGTCTGGTCGGTCTCGGCGCCAGCCTGGTCGCGGGCAGCGGTGCCGGGGCGGTGGTGGGGGTGCTGGTGTCGGCGACGGTCGTCGGCGCCGGCTACGGCGCGACGCAGAACCTCACCCTCGTGGTCGCTCTGGCCAGGACGCCGCACGACAACGTGGCCAGTGCGGTGTGGAACGTCGGCTTCGACAGCGGCACCGCGATCGGCGCGCTCGCCGTGGGCCTGGTCGCGGCCACCGGGCTCGGCCTGCCCTGGACCTTCGCCCTGTCGGCCGCGCCGATCCTGCTCGCCCTTCCGCTGGCCCGGGTCCGCCCGGTGATGCGCCGCGCCTGACCCGCATCGGGCGGGTGGTGACCACTCCCCATACCCCTGCTGCGGGGGAATCTTCGTGAGGTGTGGTGACCGCTGGGGGCACCGAACCTCACGAAGAAACCTCACGAAGATCCCTCACGGAGATCGGATCAGGGGCGGCGCCGGGGGCGAGGGAACGAGCCGGGCAGCCGCACCCGCGACGCCGCCGGGTCGCCGGGCCGGATCCGGCGGTCGAGGTCGGCGTGCTTCAGCAGCTCGGCGAGCGGCACGTTGACGACCGGGTGGCTGCCGATCGGCTGCTCGCCGCTGAACACGACCCACACCTGCAGGTCGCGGTGGAACACCAGCAGGGTGGATCCGTCGATGACGCTGGCCGCGTGCTGCAGCGCCTGCCGCCGCGCGCTCGCCTTGGTCATCGCCTTCTGCGCGAGGACCTTGGCCGGCTCACGGCTGTGCCGGACGAGCTCGTAGGCCATCGGGCCGTACTTCATCCCGAGCTTCATGGCGCTGCCCAGCGCCTTCCCGGATGCGGGCATCGGACTCCTCCACGGTCGAGCGTTGCTCCTCACCATAATCGGCGGGCGCCGTGGCCGGTCGGGAGCCGGGACCGGCCCGCGGTGGCAGCACCCGGGCGGTCGGAGCCGAGGCCGCGGCCGACCCTACGCTGGGCGCATGGTGCGCGTGCGAAACGACTACGACGGCGCGGGACTCGGCGAGGACGTCCTGGCCGCCACCCCGTGGGAGCAGGCCAGCCGGTGGGTCGAGGAGGCCGTGCAGCGCCAGGAGGAGCACGGTGACGTGCCCGAGCCCACCTCGCTGTCGGTGGCCACCGTGGACGACCGGGGCCGGCCGGACGTGCGCACCGTGCTGATGCGGTTCTTCGACCCGACCGGGCCCGGGTTCGTCACCTGCCTCGAGTCGACCAAGGGCACCCAGCTGCGGGCCAACCCCGCGGTCGCCGCGTCGCTCACCTGGCCGGGGATGTTCCGGGCGGTCCGGTTCCGCGGGACGGCGCACGAGCTGGGCCGCGACGAACTCACGACCTACTTCGGCCAGCGGCCCTGGGGATCGCGGATCAGCGCCTGGGCGTCGCGGCAGTCCCGCCCGATCGGTGGGCGCGCCGAGCTCGAGCAGGCCTACGAGCAGTATGCGGAGCGCTGGCCCGATCACGGACGTCCCGACGACGTGCCAGTCCCGGAGCGCTGGGGCGGGTTCCGGATCAGCTGCGACGAGGTGGAGTTCTGGGCCGGGCGCCGCAACCGGCTGCACGACCGGCTGGTGTTCGAGCGGGTCGGCCCGGGGAACCTGGA
>CAYRLV010000550.1:0-2538 GCA_964425155.1 uncultured Ornithinicoccus sp.
CGGCGGGCGCGTGCCGAGGCGGTGGTCGCTCGCTGAGCAGCCGCACACCCTAGGGTGGCGGTCATGGCTGATCTGGTCGAGAGATGGCGTGCCGCCCTCGCCGCCGAGCTCCCTGCCGCGGTCGAGCTCCGGCACGAGCTGCACGCCAATCCCGACCTCAGCGGAGCGGAGGGCCCCACCGCCGAACGCCTGGTGCGTGCCCTCGACTGTGGCTCGGGACGGCCGATCGCGAGCACCGGGCGGCTCGTTCACGTCGCCGGCCCCACCGGACCGGGTGCCGTGGCGCTGCGCACCGAGCTCGACGGGCTGCCGGTGCAGGAACAGACCTCGGTCGACTGGCGCGCCCGCACCGGCGGCATGCACGCGTGCGGTCACGACGTGCACATGGCCGGTCTCGTCGCGGTGGCACGGGCAGCCCGCCAGGTCGACCTCCCGGTTCCCCTGGTGGCCCTGCTCCAGCCGAGGGAGGAGGGGACCAGCCCCGGAGCTCCCGATGTGGTGGCGGAGGGAGGGCTCGACGGCATCGGTGCCGTGGTCGCCGCCCACTGCCAGCCGCAGCTGGCCGCACGGACCGTCTCGTCGGTCGCCGGAGCCGTCAACGCGGGTAGCGTCGCCTTCCACGTCACGGTCCGGGGACGTAGCGGGCACTCCGGATACCCCCACACCGTGGACGATTCGGTGCTCGCCCTGTCAGCCGTCGTCGTCGCCCTGCAACAGGTCGGTGCGCGCCGGATCGATCCGACCGTGGGGGCGGCGTGCATGGTCAACCAGGTGGCGGCCGGCACGGCATACAACGTCGTTCCGGGAGAGGCCACGGCGGTCGGCTCGCTGCGCACCATGCGCGAGGAGGACCTGCGCCGCGCGAAGGACGCGATGACCCAGATCGTCGCGGGAGTGGCCGCCGGCCACGGGTGCGAGGGGTCGATCAGCTTCGGCGAGGCCGAACCGACGCTCGTCAACGACGCGGCGCTGGCCTCCGGGGCGGCCGAGCTGCTGGCCGGCATGGGACACGCGGTGTCCACCGATTTCCGGTCCTTCGGGTCCGACGACTTCGCCTTCTACTCCGGCCCGTCGCGCGCCCTGATGATGTTCGTGGGCACCGGCACCGAGACCGGTGGGCTGCACACGCCGACCTACCTGCCGGACGACGACTACGTGTCGCTGGTGGCCGACGCCCTCATCGCCGGCTACGTCGCGGCGCTCGCCTGACGGCCGGGTTCGGCGGGATCACAACGCCAACCCCACCAGCACCACCCCGGCCACGACGACGCCAGCCGACGGCAGCCGCCTGGATGCCCCAGCCTCGCGCAGCACCAGCCCGGCCAGGACCACGCCGAAGATGACACTGATCTCGCGCAACGGGGCGATGTAGCTCGCGTAGGTGTGCTGCATCGCGACCAGAGCGAAGCCGTAGCCGGCGGCGGCGAGCGCTCCGGCCAGCACGAGTCGCCGCCAGTGCAGGTTGACCAGCGATCGCACCTGGTGGGCGCGCCCACGCGCGGCGTAGGTGACCAGGAACAGCACGCCGACCAGGGCCTCCGACAGGCACAGGTAGGTGATCGGGTCCGCGTGGGTGACGCCGACCTTGTCGATCAGGGTGTACGTGCCGATGGTCGCCCCCGTGAGCAGGGCCCAGGCCAGGCCACGACCCGAGTTCTCTCGGCGGGACGGCCGCGGCGCGGACGCCGCGAGCGAGATGATGCCCAAGCTCACCAACGCGATACCGACCACTCCCACCGGATGAGGGCGCTCGGCCAGGAACAGCGCGCTGAGCCCGGTCGCGACCAGCGGGCCGGACCCTCTGGCCACCGGGTAGGCGAGCGAGAAGTCGGTGCTGGAGTACGCGTGGCCGAGGGCATAGGCGTAGAGACACTGCGCCAGGGACCGCAGGGGAACCACGAGCGCGAGCGGCCACCACGCCGTCGGGGGGTGCGAGATGGCCCACGGGAGGCAAAGGAGTCCCTGGACGGCGCTCAGCGACGCGATCACCAGGACGCCGTCGGCGGTCGTGGACTTGGCGATCAGGTTCCAGGTGGCGTGGCAGAGACCGGCCACCACCATCAGCCCGACGAGCAGGGCCGGGGTCATCCGGCGGGGTCCGGGATCGCCGAGCCGGGCCCGGACGCATTAGTCTCGGTCCTGGACATCGCATCGACCCTATGGGGAGTTCTGGCGTGCGCGAGATCGTGGTCTTCTCCGGTTCGGCCCACCGTCCACTGGCGGCGCGCATCTGCGACGCCCTGGGCGCCCAGCTGTCGCCGATCGACATCAAGCGGTTCAGCAACGACTGCCTGCAGGCGCAGCTGCTCGCCAACTGCCGGCAGCGGGACGTCTACCTGATCCAGCCGCTGGTGCCGCCCACGCAGGAGCACCTGATGGAGCTGCTGCTGATGATCGACGCCGCCCGCGGTGCCTCGGCCGCGCAGATCACGGCCGTCATCCCGCACTTCGCGTATGCGCGGTCGGACAAGAAGGACGCGTCGCGCATCTCCCTCGGTGGTCGGCTCGTCGCGGACATGCTGGTCACTGCGGGGGCCC
>CAYRLV010000551.1:0-2538 GCA_964425155.1 uncultured Ornithinicoccus sp.
TTCACCCACCTGTCCTATGCGCTGCAGTGGCAGGACGAGACGGTCGCGGTGTTCACCGGGGGATCGCTCCTGTTCGGCGCCGCGGGGCGGCCCGACCTGCTCGGCGAGGAGCACACGGAGGAGCTGGCCCGCCACCAGTTCGACTCGGTCCGCCGGCTCGCCACGGAGCTGCCGGCCACCGCCGACGTCCTACCCACCCACGGCTTTGGCAGCTTCTGCTCGGCCGGGTCGAGCGAAGGAGCGACGGAATCCACGATCGGGCGTGAGCGCCAGGTCAACCCGGCACTCACCACTACCCAGGCGGCATGGGTCGGCGAGACGCTCGCCGGGCTGGGCGCGTGGCCGGCCTACTACGTGCACATGCAGCCCGGTAACCTCGCCGGGCCGGCGGCCGCCGACCTCGAGGCACCCGAGCAGGCGGACCCGGGGTCGCTGGCGAAACGGCTCGGGCAGGGAGAGTGGATCGTCGACCTGCGCACGCGCACCGCCTTCGCCGATGGGCACGTCCGGGGCACGTTCAACATCGGAGTGGACGGGCAGTTCGCCACCTACCTCGGCTGGCTGATCCCGTGGGGAACGCCACTGACCCTGCTGGGGTCCTCACCCGAACAGGTGGCGGAGGCCCAGCGAGAGCTGGTGCGGATCGGCATCGACCGACTCGAGGGCGCGGCCACTGGCGATCCGCGGGACTGGACCGACGAGCCGCTCGGCAGCTACCCGCGCGCGACGTTCGCCGATCTGGCGCAGGTCCGCCACCATCGTCCGGTAGCCATCCTCGACGTCCGGCGAGACGACGAGTTCGAGGCCAGCCACATCGACGGCGTCGTGCACATCCCGATCCACGAGGTCCTCACCCGGACCGACGAGGTGCCCGCTGGCGAGGTGTGGGTGCACTGCGCCAGCGGATACCGCGCGTCGATCGTCGCCTCGCTGCTCGCCGCGGAGGGGCACGATGTCGTGCTCGTCGACGACGCGTACGACGCCAACGTCGCCGACGCCGGGCTGCCGATCACCGCGGGCTGAGCCCGCCTCCACCCACTCGTGCGGATCAACACCGCATACCGAACCAAACTCGAAGGAGACCTCATGTGTCGTGCGGTGACGTGCCGGAAGTGTGGCAGGACGACGTGGGCCGGGTGCGGCCAGCACGTGGACGAGGTGCTGCGGCAGGTGCCCCCCGCGGACCGGTGCCCGGGACACCCGAGGGAGCGCAGGGGCGGACTGGGCGGACTGGGCGGACTCGTCGGCCGGATTCTCGGCCGGTGAGTGCGGCCGGATGTGGCTGATCGCCCTCCCCCTTGGTGCGCTCATCGGCCTGTCCCTGGGCGCCTTGGGCGGTGGCGGGTCGATCCTGACGGTCCCGGCACTGGTCTACCTCCTCGGACAGGAGCCGCACACCGCCACGACGAGCTCGCTGCTGATCGTGGGGGGCTCCTCGCTCATCGCCCTGGTGCCGCACGCGCGAGCGGGGCGGGTCCGGGCCGGCCAGGGGCTGGTCTTCGGGGTCCTCGGCATCGTCGGATCCTTCGCGGGATCCACCCTGTCCAGTCGGGTGCCACCGCACCTGCTCCTACTGGCGTTCGCCGGTCTGGTCCTCCTGGTCGCCGCCCTGATGCTGCGCCGAGCCGGTCGGGCCCGGGCCGAGGAGCAACCTGCCGACGCGGAGCCCGCCGGCGTCGCCCTGCGGCGCGGACTCAACGGTCGCCGTGTGGCACAGCTGCTGGCCGCGGCCACGGTGGTTGGCCTGTTCACCGGGTTCTTCGGCGTCGGTGGCGGTTTCGTCCTCGTCCCGGCTCTCGTCCTCGCCCTCGAGTTTCCGATGCCCACAGCCGTCGGGACGTCGCTCCTGGTGATCTGCGTGAACAGCGTGACTGCACTCGCCTTCCGCGCGGGGGGTGGCTGGGACATCAACTGGCCGGTCGTCGGCACGTTCGTCCTCGCGGCCATGGCCGCCAGCCTGCTCGGAGGTCGCGTCGCCGGTCGGGTCTCGTCCCGGCGCCTCACCATCGCGTTCGCGCTGCTGCTGGTGGCCGTCGGGGTCTACACCGCCGCCCGCAGCACGATGTCACTGATCTAGCCTGCTGCCCTGTCCGTAGAGTGCCTCGCATGCCCCACCGCTTCCGGGTCGTGCCCGCCAGCTACGTGCTCCTCCAGCGTGTCCCCGCCGACCGGGCGAGCACTCCCCAGGTGCTGCTCCAGCTCCGGCAGCACACGGGCTACATGGACGGGCACTGGGCCGCGGCGGCGGCCGGCCACATCGAGGCCGACGAGTCGGTGTTCGACGCAGCGGTGCGGGAGTCGCGCGAAGAGCTGGGTGTGATCGTCCGGGCGGGCGACCTCACGCCCCTGACCGCGATGCACCGCACGGCGGGCGACGGGCACCCGATCAACGAACGGGTCGACTTCTTCCTGACCGCCACCGATTGGTCAGGCACGCCGGCAATCCAAGAACCGGAGAAGTGCGCCGACCTCGCGTGGTTCTCGCTCGACGCGCTGCCCGATCCGGTCGTGCCGCACGAGCGGCGGGTGCTCGAGCTG
>CAYRLV010000552.1:0-2533 GCA_964425155.1 uncultured Ornithinicoccus sp.
CACGGAGGTCGGGCGGAGGGGACGGTCAGACGACGGTGAGGACGATCGTGCTGCCCTCGGGGGCCATCGAGCCCGCCTCCGGCTCCTGCATCCGCACCGTCTGGAACACCCCGCCGAGCACCTTGCGGTAGCTCACCTTGAACCCGGCGTCACCGAGGATCTGCTCGGCCTCGTCGGTCTGCTTGCCGTTGACGTCGGGCACCTCGACCATCTTGGGCCCGTCCGAGATGGTCAACCGCACCGTGTCGCCGCGGTGCAGCGTGCCGCCGGTCGGCGACTGCGCCATCACGGTGCCCTTGTCGTAGTCGGTGCTGTGCTCGTGCGCGCTCGCGTCGACCTCGAGGCCGGCCTGCTCGAGGGTGCTGGTGGCGTCCTCCTCGCTCTTCCCGACGACGTTGTCGACCGGGATGGGGCGCGGGCCCTTGCTGATCGTGAGGGCGACCTCGGCGTTCCGCTTGAGCGGCTCGCCGGGCTGCGGGTCGCTGCTGATCACCGCTCCCTCGGCGACCTTCTCGTCATACACGCTCGTCACGTCGCCGAGCTGCAGGTGCGACTTCGCGAGCAGGCCCTCGGCCTGGTCGCGCGTCTTGCCGGCGAGCGCGGGGACGTCGTGCCGCTCGGGTCCGCGGGACAGCACGACCTGGACCTCGCTGCCGCGGGGCACGGACGCCCCCGTGGCGGGGTCGGCGCTGATCACCCGGCCACGGCGCACCTGCTCGTCGTAGCTGCGCGTGGTCACCCCGTCGAGGTGGTGCTGGTCGAGCTTCTGCAGCGCCTGCGGCCCGGTCAGGCCGGCCAGGTCGGGCACGTCGACCCGGGCACCCGGCCCCAGGCCGAACCACCAGGCGCCGCCACCGCCGACCAGGAGCAGCACGACCAGCATCGCGAGCCAGGCGCGCCGGTGGCTGCGGCGGCGCGGTGCGCTGGTGCCGGGGCCGACGTGGGGGTGCGCCGAGCCGGGCCCGGGTGTGGCGCTGGCGGCGCGCTGCACGGTGCGGGTCGTGGTGCGGCCGAGCGGCAACGTGCGGTCGGTCGGCGTGTCCGCCGCAGCGAGCACCGGCGCGCGGTCGAGCTCGTCTTCGGTGAGCGCGTCGCGGGAGCGGAGCACCTGGGTCAGCAGGTCACCGGCGTCGGCCGGGCGGTCGTCGGGGTCACGTGCGGTGGCGAGCGCGACCAGCGCGTCCAGCTCGCCCGGCACGGAGGAGACTCGCAGCGACGGCGCCGGGACCTGGCCGTGGACGTGCTGGTAGGCCACCTGGATCGGGCTGTCGCCCGGGAAGGCCTTGACGCCGGTCAGCGTCTCGTAGAGCAGCAGCCCGGCGGAGTAGACGTCGCTGCGCGGGTCGGCGATGCCGCGCTCGACCTGCTCGGGCGAGAGGTAGGCGGCGGTGCCGAGCAGCACGTCGGTGTGCGCCGTGACGGTGTCGGTCGTGACCGCGCGGGCCAGGCCGAAGTCGGCGACCTTGACCTCGCCGTCGTCGCGGATCAGGACGTTCTCGGGCTTGATGTCCCGGTGCACGATGCCGGCCCGGTGCGCGGCGTCGAGCGCGCGCAGGACCGGCACGATCAGGTCCAGCGCGGCGCCCGCGGTGAGCGGCCCCTCCTCGTGCACGAGCTCGCGCAGCGTCTGGCCGGGCACCAGCTCCATGGCGAGGAAGACCAGGCCGCTGTCGTCGGTGCCCTGGTCGTAGACGCCGACCACGTTCGGGTGGGACAGCCGGGCCGCCGAGCGCGCCTCCCGCCGGAACCGGCTGACGAAGTTCTCGTCGCGGGCCAGGTCGGAGCGCATGATCTTGAGGGCGACGTCCCGCTCGAGGCGCTGGTCCACCGCGACGTAGACGGACGCCATACCGCCGTCGGCCAGGTGTGACTGCACGCGGTAGCGCCCGTCGACCAGCTGGCCGACGAGGGACACGGACGGGGCAGACACGCCGCAAGTGTAAGTTCGGGGCGCGCACGACCCCGGGAGGCGTGCCGGGCTACAGGTGCGACTTGTGGTGCAGCACGTTGGCCACGTAGCGCCGCGTGTCGGGGTACATCCCGTGTGCCCGCACGCCCGCGAGGCCCTGGTAGTAGCCCGCGACGGCCTGCCGCTCGTTGTCGGCGCTGCGCAGCAGGACGCGCAGCACGACGACCCCGGCGGTGATGTTGTCCTGCGGGTCGAGCAGATCGAGCCGGCGGCCGACCAGCTGCGAGGCCCACTCGCCGGTGCTGGGGATGATCTGCATGGCCCCGATCGCGTTGGCCACCGAGACCTGCCGGGGGCTCCATCCGGACTCCTGGTAGGCGACGGCCATGGCCAGCCGGGGGTCGACCCCGTGCCGGCGCGCGGTGCGGGCGATCATCGCCTTGGTCTCGCTGCGGCTCGGCAGCGCGCGCCGGGCCAGCACCGAGCGGTTGTGTGCGGCGCGGCCGACCACGGTGTCGGAGTAGGTGCGCCCCTCGAACGTGTTGTGGTCGAACCGCTTCGCCTGCTTGGCCTTGCTCGGTGTGCTCGGGGCGGAGCGGCGCAGGTGCAGGGTCTGCCCGGCCT
>CAYRLV010000553.1:0-2530 GCA_964425155.1 uncultured Ornithinicoccus sp.
CCTCGACGTCCTGGGTGGTCATCCGCTCGCGGACGACCCGCTCCATACGGGACAGACCCGTGCGGACCTGGTTCTGGATCAGCTCGCCGACGTTGCGCAGGCGACGGTTGCCGAAGTGGTCGATGTCGTCGACCTCGACCCGGACCTCGACGTCCTTGCCGTCGCGACGGCCGGGCATGGTGGTCTCGCCGGCGTGCAGGGCGACGAGGTAGCGGATCGCCTTGACGATGTCGTCGACCGACAGCACCGACTCGGACAGCGGCTCCTCGAGGCCGAGCTTCTTGTTGATCTTGTAGCGGCCGACCTTGGCCAGGTCGTAGCGCTTGGGGTTGAAGTAGAGGTTGTCCAGCAGGGTCTGGGCGGCCTCCTTGGTCGGCGGCTCGCCCGGGCGCAGCTTGCGGTAGATGTCGAGCAGCGCCTCGTCCTGGTCGGCCGTGTGGTCCTTCTCCAGGGTCTGCCGCATCGACTCGTAGTCGCCGAACTCCTCGAGGATCTGCGCCTCGGTCCAGCCGAGCGCCTTGAGCAGCACGGTCACCGACTGCTTGCGCTTGCGGTCGACGCGCACGCCCACCGTGTCGCGCTTGTCGACCTCGAACTCGAGCCAGGCGCCCCGGCTCGGGATGACCTTGGCGGTGAAGACGTCCTTGTCGGAGGTCTTGTCGAGGGCGCGCTCGAAGTAGACGCCCGGGCTGCGCACCAGCTGGGAGACGACGACCCGCTCGGTGCCGTTGATGACGAAGGTGCCGCGGTCGGTCATGAGCGGGAAGTCACCCATGAAGACCGTCTGGCTCTTGATCTCACCGGTGGTGGTGTTCATGAACTCCGCCGTGACGAACAGCGGAGCGGAGTAGGTCATGTCCCGCTCTTTGCACTCCTCGATGGAGTACTTCTTCTCCTCGAAGCGGTGGTCGCGGAACGACAGCGACATCGATCCGGAGAAGTCCTCGATCGGGGAGATCTCGTCGAAGATCTCCTCGAGGCCGGAGCGGTCGGGGACGTCGGTGCGTCCCTCGGCCTTCGCGGCGGCGACGCGGGCCTGCCAGCGCTCGTTGCCGAGCAGCCAGTCGAAGCTCTCCGTCTGGAGAGCCAGCAGGTCAGGAACTTCGAGGGGTTCGCGGATCTTCGCGAAGGAGAGACGGCCGGAAGCCGTACGAGCAGTGGACACAGTCTGGGTCGCAGTACGCGAGGCAGCCAAGGAGGGTCCTTCCACGGGCCTTGATTCAGTGCGGCAGGTGTGCGCGTGCCCGTCGGGCTCCGCTCACACGGCCGGCCGAGCACAGGGCGCGCTTCAGGGGCACGAGCAACGGCGCGGTGGAGGTGGGGGAGACGTCAAGGCAGCGCAAAGCGATAGCATACCCGCATCAGGGCAGACAAGTCCAACCGCCACCCGGGCGGTCACCGGTCCCGTCCCCCGGTCGAGCCCGATCGACCCCCGGTCGACCGTCCGACGGGCACGGGTAAGCCTGCCTGACCACGTCATCCTTCCGACGATGGTGACGCCCCGGGAGCCCCGCGTCAAGGCAAAACGCCCCGCGATTCGGCAGGGGACGCACCAGGCACTCGCTCGCGAGCGGGTGACCCACGTCATACGGAGCGACCGCGGGCCGACGACGGAGCCGCGGCGACGACGAGGGGCGACGATCGAGCGCGGCTCCCCCGCCGCCGAGGAGCTGCGGCAGACAGAACGGCGGGACGGACCGTGGGGTCCGTCCCGCCGTCTGCTGGCGTGTCCCGGGGCGGGTGGGCTGACGCCCGATCACCCTCCCGGGCGCAGGTCACTTGAGGGTGACGGTGGCGCCGGCCTCCTCCAGGGCGGCCTTGGCCTTCTCCGCGACGTCCTTGGCCGCGCCCTCGAGGACGGGCTTCGGGGCGCCGTCGACCAGGTCCTTGGCGTCCTTCAGGCCGAGGCTGGTGAGCGAGCGCACCTCCTTGATGACCTGGATCTTCTTGTCGCCGGCGGCCTCGAGGACGACGTCGAACTCGGACTTCTCCTCGGCCGGGGCGGCCTCGCCGCCACCGGCAGCCGGGGCACCGGCCGCCGCGACGGCGACCGGGGCGGCAGCGGTGACCTCGAAGGTCTCCTCGAACTGCTTCACGAACTCGGAGAGCTCGATCAGGGTCATCTCCTTGAAGGCCTCGAGGAGCTCGTCGGTGCTGAGCTTCGCCATGATGGCGTCCTTTCTGTTTCTTGCCGTGAGTGGCGTGTCGGGTTGGATCGAGCCGTGCTCGGGGGTGCTCCCCCGGGTCTCAGCTCTCGTCGCCACCCTCGGCGACGTCTTCGGTGGAGGCCGCGTCGCTCGCCGCCTCCGGGGTGGTGGCCGCGTCGGACGCGTCCTCCGTGGTGGGTGCCTCGGCGGCGTCGGACGACGTCTCCTCGGCGGTCGCGGGGCCCTCTTCCTCCACCTTGGCGCGCAGGGCCTCGACCACACGGGCGGCCTGCGACATCGGTGCCTGGAACAGGGACGCGGCCTGGCTGAGCGACGCCTTCATGGCGCCGGCCAGCTTGGCCAGCAGGACCTCGCGGGACTCG
>CAYRLV010000554.1:0-2527 GCA_964425155.1 uncultured Ornithinicoccus sp.
GCTTTTGCGGAAACGTCCCGGAGGTGGGTGCCGTGGGCAATGAGCGACTCCGTTCGGCGATGGACCACGTCGGGGTGACCGTCGAGGGGCTGGCCCGCGAGGTCGAGGTCGACCCCAAGACGGTCCAGCGGTGGCTCGCGGGCCGCGTCCCTCACGCCCGTCATCGCTGGTCCGTTGCCGAGCGGGTCAACGAGGACGAGGAGTTTCTGTGGCCCGGCGCCCGCCGCCGACCCGCCGACGCCTTGGGCAGCCTCGCCGAGCTCGTCGGCGCCTACGCCTACCGCAGCGACGTCGAGCCGAGCCGGTGGTGGACGCTAGTGACCGGGGCGAAGACCCAGATCGACCTGATGGGGTACACGCTGTACTTCCTGCCCGAGCAGCATCCCGACTTGGTCCGCGTCCTATCGAAGAAGTGCGCCGAGGGGTGTCGCATTCGCCTGCTGGTGGCCAGCCCGGAATCCGACACCATGCACCACCGGGAGCTCGAAGAACACGCCCCGATCACGCTGTCCGCCCGTTTGGAAACCAGCCTGCTGGCCTTCCAGCCCTTGCTGCAGTGCGAGCACGCCGAGCTGCGCTACCAGGACGTGCCTCTCTACAACTCGGTCTTCCGCTTCGATGACCAGATGTTCGTGACCCCGCACCTGTATGCCATGCCGGGCCACAAGGCACCCCTACTGCACCTGCGGCGGCTCAGCCCGAACGGCCTGTTCGACCGGTTCGTCGAGCACTTCGAGGCGATCTGGACCGCCAGCGATCCCAGCTGAGCGCAGCTTGTGCGTCGCGTGGGTCGCGCGATCGTCGGCGTTAGACCCTGCTGTCATGACGCTGGTGATGCCACGATGGGGAGATGGGACGGCGCGACTACTACGATGACCCCGATGCCCCCGCTGCCAACTCGTTGGTGCCTGCCGCCTCGGCCATCGTTGCTGATGAGTCCGGCCGCATCCTGCTGCACCGGCGCCGCGATAACGAGATGTGGGCGTTGCCCGGGGGCCAGATGGAACTCGGGGAGTCGGTTGCCGGCTGCGTGGTCCGAGAGGTCCGCGAGGAAACCGGCCTCGACGTCGAGCCGGTCAGCATTGTCGGCATCTACAGCGATCCGAAGCACGTGTTCTCCTACGACGACGGCGAAGTGCGACAGGAATTCTCGATATGCCTGGCCTGTCGGATCCTCGGCGGTGAGCTCGCCGCCAGCGACGAGTCGTATGAGGTGGCGTTCCAGCCGCCGAGCGACATCCCCCGGCTCCCCATGGTCGACTCGATCCGACTACGCGTCGATGACTACCTCAGCGACGACACACCGAAGATCCGCTGAGCGGAGCAGGTGCGTTCGGTTGCCCCTCGCAAGGCGGCGTTCGACGTCTGCGCAATCACGTTCGAAGCGCCCAAGACACGAACGGACGGCACGCGACAGAGGGTGGTCAGGGCCGTAACGCTCGCGGATCTCTTCCACCCGGGCTTTGACGCCCATCGGCTCACCACTCGGCCCGGTGGTGAGATCGCAGTACGTCAGGGCCTGATCCATCGGTGTGTCCTCGAAGGGGAATTCCTCGAGGTAGTCATCCAACCCCCGCAATTGAGCCTCGACGCGTGCGCCAGTGTGGTGGGCCACGAGACGAGCGAGCCGTTCGTGTCCGTGCTCGCGCAGGTATCTGGCTCCATCGAGAGGGTGGAATCCGCTCTTGGCTATGGCTGGGGCATAACCAATGTCGTGGAGGTAGGCCGCCGCCACTAGCGCCGGCAAGTCGTCGTCCCCCACCACAGCCCCGAGCTCCTCTGCACGGCGGGCGACTCGCTGCACATGAGTCCACCGGCGTCCCAGCGGTGCCATGTAGGGCTCCGCAATCTCACGGGCCCACTCGGGCAGTGCAGACGGCGCCATCGATTCACCGTAACCCAGAGCTCAGGTCTTGACCCAAGGCCGACGTAAGCAAGTCACGAGCCGTCGTCGTCGACATCCGCCGGCCGTCTCTCGCCGCCGGCGGATGAGTCCGAGGCAGGGGCGGACACCGTTGCCGACACCGCCTTGGCGGCGCGTACGTCGGCGCGCACTCGGGCAGGCGACTCTGCCAATAGGGTGGCAGCTCGCTCGACCCCGGAGACTCCGGCCAGGGCGGCTCGCGCCCGCGACAGTTGCGTCTCCGCCTGGTCCAGTCGCCATTGCGGCGCGACCTGAGCCACCTCCAAGCGGGTGACCGCTCGGTCTCGGCGGGCGGCCGCCCGTTCGACAGCCGTCAGCGCCTGCGCCTCGCGCCGCTGCACTTCTCGAAGGCGCTCCCGCGCCAACTGACTCACTGGTCGCTTGGTTCTGCCCATCAGGCCTTCTCCTCCCGTAGAAACGCCGATCCCACTTCGAGCCGGCAACACGACTACACCGGCAGCGGTACACCGCCCACGTCGCCGCCTCGGCGATCAGCCGGCGAACTCCGCCGACAACCGGATCTACCGATCCTCGGCCAGCTCGCCCACTTCCTCGCTCCACACTTCTGGCACCGTCCAGGCCGGCTCAGTGATCACCACGACC
>CAYRLV010000555.1:0-2512 GCA_964425155.1 uncultured Ornithinicoccus sp.
CTTCGTGAGGTTTCGGCCCCTGGGAGGGCACCAAACCTCACGAAGATTCCTCACGGAGTCAGCCGTAGAATCGGGGGCGTGCCCCCCACTCCCCACGCCTACCTGGACCATGCGGCGACCACGCCGATGCTCCCGGCCGCCGTCGACGCGATGGCGGAGCAACTGGCCGTGGTCGGCAACGCCTCGTCGCTGCACGCCGCCGGTCGCGCGGCCCGCCGGGTGGTGGAGGAGTCGCGCGAGACGGTCGCGACCGCGCTCGGTGCCCGGCCCTCGGAGGTGGTCTTCACCTCGGGCGGCACGGAGAGCGACAACCTCGCCGTCACCGGCACCTACTGGGCTCGGCGGGACGCCGACCCGCGGCGGACCCGGCTGCTGGTCAGCACCGTCGAGCACCACGCCGTCCTGGACTGCGTCGAGTTCCTGGTCGCGCACGAGGGCGCGACGGTGACCTGGCTCGAGGTGGACGAGCTCGGGCGGGTGCGGCCCGAGACGGTCCGGCGGGCCATCGAGGACGATCCCGACTCCGTCGCCCTCGTCAGCGTGATGTGGGCCAACAACGAGGTCGGCACCGTGCAGCCGATCAGCGACATCGCCGCCGTCGCGGCCGACCACCACGTCCCCGTTCACACGGACGCCGTGCAAGCCGTCGGGCAACTGCCGGTCGACTTCGCGGACAGTGGCGCCGACCTGATGGCGGTGACCGGGCACAAGGTCGGCGGGCCGGTCGGCGTGGGGGCCCTGGTCGCCCGCCGCGACGCCAGCCTCGTGCCGCTCTCCCACGGCGGCGGCCAGGAGCGACAGCTGCGCAGCGGCACCCTCGATGTCGCCGGGATCCGGGGTTTCGCCGTCGGGATCGAGCAGATGACAGCACAGCGCGAAGCCGAGACCGAGCGACTGATCACGTTGCGGGACAACCTGATCCGCGGTGCCATCGCCACTGGCCTCGGCATCACGGTGTCCGGCGACCACACCCCCGGCGACGGCGTCGGACGGCTGGCGGGCAACGCGCACCTGCTCGTGCCGGACTGCGACGGCGACTCGCTGCTCTACCTGCTCGACGCCGCGGGCGTCGAGTGCTCGACCGGGTCGGCCTGCCAGGCCGGGGTGCCTCAGCCGAGCCACGTGCTGCTGGCGATGGGCGTCCCCGAGCCCGTGGCGCGCGGTGCGCTGCGCCTGACCCTCGGCCACACCTCCACGCAGGACGACGTGGACGCGTTCCTGGCCGCCCTGCCGGGTGCCGTCCAGCGGGCCCGTCGCGCGCGGGAGGCGACCTCGCGGAGGGCCGGCTGATGCGCGTCGTCGCCGCGATGAGCGGCGGCGTCGACTCGGCCGTCGCCGCGGCCCGGATGGTCGACGCCGGCCACGAGGTCGTCGGGGTGCACCTCGCGCTGAGCCAGTCCGCCAAGACGCTGCGCGAGGGCGCCCGGGGCTGCTGCACGATCGAGGACGCCGGCGACGCGCGGCGGGTGGCCGACGTGCTCGGCATCCCGTTCTACGTCTGGGACATGGCTGAGCGGTTCAAGGACGACGTGATCGAGGACTTCGTCGCCGAGTACGCCGCGGGCCGCACGCCCAACCCGTGCCTGCGCTGCAACGAGAAGATCAAGTTCGCCGCGCTGCTCGACAAGGCCGTCGCGCTCGGTTTCGACGCGGTGGCCACCGGCCACTACGCGCAGGTCGTCGAGCGCCCCGACGGCACCCGCGAGCTGCACCGCGCGGTCGACATGGCCAAGGACCAGTCCTACGTGCTCGGCGTGCTCGACGCCGACCAGCTGGCGCAGTCGTTCTTCCCGCTCGGCGACACGACCAAGCCGCGGATCCGCGAGGAGGCCAAGGAGCGTGGCTTCTTCGTGGCGTCGAAGCCGGACAGCCACGACATCTGCTTCATCGCCGACGGTGACACGCGCGGTTGGCTCGCCGAGCGCCTCGGCGAGGAACCGGGCGACATCGTCGACACCGACGGCACAGTCGTCGGGGAGCACCGCGGCGCCTACGCGTTCACCATCGGGCAGCGTCGCGGGCTCGGCCTGCAGCGTCCTGCGCCGGACGGCGCGCCGCGCTACGTGGTCGACGTCCAGCCACGCACCAACACCGTCGTCGTCGGCACCGCCGAGCTGCTCGGCGTGGACGCCGTCACCGGCGAGCACGCCCGCTGGTGCGGGGAGGCGCCCGACGGCGTCGTGTCGGTGGGCGCCCAGGTCCGCGCCCACGGCGAGGAGATCCCCGCCACCGCCTGGGCGGACGGTGACCGGGTCGAGGTGCGGCTGGAACGCCGGATCCGCGGCGTCGCGGCCGGCCAGTCGGTCGTCCTCTACGACGGCACCCGCGTGGTCGGTTCGGCCACGATCAGCGCCACCGCGACGCAGCCGGCGGCGTCCTCGACGAGCTGACCACCCGGCATACGGGCTCGTGCGGGGTCGGAGCAGGCGCGTGCTCGCCAGGGGCTTCTTTGCTCACTCCGGGCCGCTTTGCGGCCCTCCGACAGCGGCCGTGGGTGAGCAAAGCGGTCGGG
>CAYRLV010000556.1:0-2498 GCA_964425155.1 uncultured Ornithinicoccus sp.
CCCTTCCACGGCGTGGCCCACGTCGGCTACATCCCGAGCAAGGACGGCCGGGTCACCGGCCTGTCCAAGCTGGCCCGGCTGGTCGACGTGTTCGCCCGCCGGCCCCAGGTCCAGGAGCGGCTGACCGCCCAGATCGCCGACGCCCTCGTCGAGCACCTCGACCCGCAGGGCGTCATCGTGGTGCTCGAGTGCGAGCACCTGTGCATGTCGATGCGTGGCGTGCGGCGACCCGGGTCGCGCACGATCACCTCGACGGTCCGCGGCCAGTTGCGTGACCCGGCGACGCGCGCCGAGGCGATGGGGCTGGTGCTCGGCGGTCGCCGGTGACCCTCGTGATGGGGGTCGTCAACGTCACCCCCGACTCGTTCAGCGACGGCGGCCAGTGGTTCGAGCCGGACGCGGCGGTGGATCACGGCATACAGCTGCTTGCCCAGGGAGCCGACCTGCTCGACGTGGGCGGCGAGTCGACCCGTCCTGGGGCCGAGCGGCCGTCGATCGAGGAGGAGCTGCGCCGGGTGCTGCCGGTGATCCGCCGGCTGGCCGCGGAGGGCGCGCGCGTCTCGGTGGACACCATGCGCGCGGAGGTGGCTCGTCAGGCCCTGGACGCCGGAGCCAGCCTCGTCAACGACGTCAGCGGCGGGCTGGCCGACTCCGAGATGACCTCGGTCGTGGCCGCGGCCGGGGTGCCCTACGTCGTGATGCACTGGCGCGGACACAGCGCGGACATGCAGCGGCGCGCGGTCTACGACGACGTGGTGGCCGACGTCCGCCACGAGCTGGCCGAGCGGGTCGAGCGCATCCTGGCCGAGGGCGTCGACGGCAGCCAGCTCGTGCTGGACCCCGGCTTCGGGTTCGCCAAGCTGGCCGAGCACAACTGGTCCCTGCTGCGGCACCTGGACGCGCTCACCTCACTCGGCTACCCCGTGCTCGTGGGCACCTCACGCAAGACGTTCCTCGGGCGGCTCGGCCGGCCGGAAGGCGCGCAGCCGCGCCCACCGTCGGACCGCGACGCCGCCACGGTTGCCACGTCGGTGCTCGCGGGTCAGGCTGGGGTGTGGGGTGTCCGGGTCCACGACGTGGCCGGCACCGTGGACGCGTTGCGCGTGCTGCAGGCGGTCGAGGAGGCGACGTGACGGATCGCATCGTCCTGCAGGGCATCTCGGCCACGGGCACCCACGGGGTGCTCGCCGTCGAGAAGGAGCAGGGCCAGGTCTTTGTCGCCGACGTGGCGCTGGAGGTCGACCTGCGCCCCGCCGCCGAGAGCGACGACCTGGCCCGCACGGTCAACTACGCCGAACTGGCCCAGCAGGTGGTCGGGATCCTCGAGGGCGAGTCGCTCGACCTGATCGAGACGGTGGCCGGCCGGATCGCCGAGACCGCGCTGCAGCACCGGTTGGTCGAGGCCGTCGAGGTCACCCTGCACAAGCCCGAGGCCCCGGTGGGGGTGCCGTTCACCGACGTGCAGGTCAGCCTCCGGCGGGAGCGGGACGTGCCGGTGGTCATCGCGGCTGGCGCCAACCAGGGCGCGCCGCGGGAGACTCTGGAGCGGGCCGTCGTCCAGCTGGACGCCGAGGACGGGCTCCGGGTCGACCGGGTGTCTCCGCTGTTCGAGACCGACCCCGTCGGTGGCCCGGAGCAGCCGGCCTTCCTCAACGCCGTGCTGCTCGCCCGGACGCGGCTCACGCCGACCTCGCTGCTCGGCCGGTTGCAGGACATCGAGTCCCGGCACGGCCGCGTCCGCGAGACCCGGTGGGGGCCGAGGACGCTCGACCTCGACCTCGTGCAGTACGGCGACCCGGCCCGCACCACGGACGTGGTGCTGGGCGATCCGGAGCTCACCCTGCCGCACCCTCGAGCCCACGAGCGGGCGTTCGTGCTGACCCCCTGGGACGCGGTCGACCCCCGCGCTGTGCTGCGCGTGAACGGATCGGTCCGGTCGGTGGCGGAGCTCGCCAGCGAGGCCGGCGCGAGTGGCGTCCGGCCCGGCCCGGCGTGGAGGCCGCTGCCGTGAACACCGAACGTGGCGTGAGCATCCGGCTGACCGCTGTCGTGGCCGTGGTCGCCGGGCTGCTCTCCTACGGTGGCCTGCGCCTGCTGGTCAACGCCGGTCACGAGCTGCCGCAGACCACCTGGGTCGGTGTCGCACTGCTGGTGCTGATGTCCGCCGCCCTGCTCGCCGCCGGGTGGGACATCCGGCGCTACCTCAAGGGTGACGTGAGTCGTCGACCGTCACCGATCCGGGCGAGGCGCACCGTGGTGGCGGCCCAGGCCAGCGCCCTGGCCGGCGCGGTCGTCGCGGGCTACTACGCGTCCCTCGTGGTCCTGCTGCTGCCGGACGCCGACGTCGCCTCGATCAGGGACATGCTCTACCGCACCCTGGCCCTGACCGGTGGTGCCGTCCTGCTGGCCGTCGCCGGGCTGGTCACCCAGGCCTGGTGCCGGATCCCGCACGACCACGACGATGACGAGCCCGGGGCGACCGGTCGTCATACGGCCGA
>CAYRLV010000557.1:0-2488 GCA_964425155.1 uncultured Ornithinicoccus sp.
CCGAGGAAGGTGAAGTGGTTGTCCGCGAGCCACTCCAGGAACCGGCGGGTGCGCTGGGCGATCGGCTCGGGCACCGAACTCGGCACGTGACTGCCCAGCTCCTCGGCGATCTCGAGGCACTGGTCACGCATGGCCTCCCAGTCGACGACCGCACGCCGCACGTCGCCGAGCACCCGCTCCAGCGCCTCCGCGATCCGCGCGCAGTCCTCGTCGGCGACCCGGTCGATCTGCAGGTGCATCCACGACTCGTCGCAGGCGCCCTCCTCGCCGTGCTCGGGACCGGGCCTGGGGTCGACGTCGCGCACCTCCCGCAACGCGCCGTCCTCGTCCCGGCGGACGACGAGCTGGGGGTGGACGAGCAGGTGCACCAGATGTTCCTCGCGGGCCAGCTCGGCGGTCACCGAGTCGACCAGGAAGGGCATGTCGTCGGTGACGACCTCGACGACCGTATGCGGGGTGGTCCACCCGTGCTCCTGCTCGACCGGGTGGTAGACGCGCACGCTGGAGGTGTTGTCGGGACGGGACTTCGCGGCGTCCCGGTGACTGCGCACCATACCGAGCAGCGTCTCGGGCGACTTGACCACGAGGTCCTCGGCGGCCACGTGCCGGAAGTAGCGCCTGATCAGCCACTCGGGGATCTGGAGGCCCTGGCTCACGGCCACCTCCGCCGTCGTGTGCAGCAGGTCGGAACGGGACTGCTCGAGAGAAGCAGACATGGCTCTTTCATCCCTCACCATCGGACGCCTGTCACGCACGCCGTTGTGCGCTGTGGCCGAGCCTATCCCTCGCCCCACGTCCGTCTCAGCCGGTCTCCGTGACCCCCTGCTTCGCGCGGCGTCGGAGCGGACTGGCCACCCACCAGAAGAGGAACCACGCGGCGGTGACCGCCGGCACGAGGACACCCCAGGGCAGGGGCAGGATGAAGTCGGCCACCAGGGCCACGGCCGCGACCACGCCGACGGCGGTGAACGCCAGTCCCCCGATGGCGAACCGGTTGGTCATCTCGACCAGTTCGGCTCGCGCCCGGCGACGGAACAGGACCCGGTGATAGGCGACCGGTGCGATGAGCAGCCCGACGGCGAACGCGGTCGCCAGCAGGGCGACGAAGTACAGCACCCGCTGCACCTCCGTCGCCTGCTCGAACGGGCGGGTGAAGGCCACCCCCAACAGGAACGCGAACAGGATCTGCACGCCCTGCTGGCTGACCCGCAGCTCCTGCAACAGCTCGTTCCAGTTGCGGGTGATCCGCTCGTGCTCGGTCTCCTCGGGCACGGGCCCGCGGTCACCCGCACCGTCGTCCGGCGTCATCCGACGAGAGTATCCGCCGCGTGCGGGGTGGGGCACCCAGCGCAGCCCTGTGGGTCGTCCCCGCGAGGGGGCGGGCCCCGGGCCTAGGCTGGCAGCATGTCCCAGTCCGCGAGCGAGCCCGCCGCCGTGGTCGAGCGCGCCCGCCGGGACCTGCTCGGTCTGTCTGCTGCGTTGCTGGACCTGCAGGCGGACACCGGTCAGCCGGCCAGTCAGCAGGCTCTGGACACGGCCGTCGAGCACCTCGCGGCCCGCCTGCTCCGGGCCGCGGACCGACTGCCCACCGACACCACGGCCCGCACCGATGCCGGCTGAGCACCACAGCCCGGCCGACGCGGGTTCCTGCTCCGTGCTCGCCTCGCGGCTGTTCGGCACTGCCGCACGGGTGGATGGCGTGCACCGCGACCTGTCCAGGCTCGGGCTCCGCACCGGCACCGGCGACCTGGCACCGACCATGGACGAGCTGGACGCCGTCGTGACCGATCTGGTCGAGCTGGCCGAGGCCGTCCAGCGGCTCGCCGGTGACCTGGGCGAGGAGCGGGCAGGAGGCGGTGCCAGGCGCGACCGGGTGCGCAGCGGCCGCAGCCACGCCGCCCTCGAGCGCGTCGCCCGCCGCGTCCGCCCAGTACGGTGACGCCATGAGGATCACCGAGACGATCGAGTACGCGGCGGGGCCCGAGCAGGTCTTCGCCATGGTCACCGACCAGGACTTCCAGGACCGCAAGTGCCTGGCCACCGGCGCATCCGAGCACACCGTGTCGATCCGCGACGAGGGCGACCGCACCGTCGTGACCAGCGAGCGCACCATGCCGACCGACAACCTCGACCTGCCCAGCTTCGCCAACGTCGGGCCGGCCCTGCACGTCGTCGAGGTGCAGGAGTGGGGCCCGGCCGCCGCGGACGGCTCGCGTGCGGCCGACCTCTCGGTCGACCTCAAGGGGCTGCCCCTGTCCTTCCGGGGCACGATCTCGCTGGCTCCGACCGGGGAGGGCAGCACCGAGACCATCACCGGTGAGCTCAAGGCCAACATCCCGCTGTTCGGCGGCAAGGCCGAGAAGGCCGCGGCCCCAGGCATTCTCGCCGGCATCCGGGTCGAGCACGAGACCGGCGTCGCCTGGCTCGCCGGTTAGCTTCGCCGACGCCCGCGACCCTCGCTCGGGTCCTCACTCCATCGTCGTCAACC
>CAYRLV010000558.1:0-2474 GCA_964425155.1 uncultured Ornithinicoccus sp.
TCTGGGCCTGGTCGGCCGCGTGGACGCCGCTCGCCGCGCTGCTCGCCTTCTTCGCGCCGCTCTCCGGGCTGCTGGCCGGCGGCTGGCTGTTCGCCGGACCGCTCGGCGGCCTGGTCGTCCGCAAGCCCGGTGCGGCGCTCTTCACCGAACTCGTCGCCGCGGCCGTCGAGGGCATCGCGGGCACCCACTTCGGTGCGTCCGTGCTGCTCTGGGGCCTGGTGCAGGGCCTCGGCGCCGAGCTGGTCTTCGCGCTGTTCCGCTACCGTCGCTTCGGGCTGCCGGTGGCGCTGCTCTCCGGACTGGGCGCCGGCGTCGCCGTGGGCCTCATGGACAACCTCTTCACCAGCAACGTCACCTGGGCGTTCGGCTGGCAGGTGGTCTACTTCGCCAGCGCGGTGGTCTCGGGCATCGTGCTCGCCGGCCTGTGCTCGTGGCTGATCGTGCGCGGCCTCGCCCGGACCGGCGTGCTCGCCTCGTTCGCGTCCGGCCGCACCGCGCGAGAGGTCTGAGGCAGGGTGACGGCGACGGCCCCGGGCGCCGCGTCCGTCGCGGTGTTGCCGCCCCGCCCCGCCGCGGTCACCGCCCGCGGCTGGGGCTGGCGCCACGGCGGACGGAAGCGGTATGCGGTGCGCGGCCTCGACCTGCACGTCACCCCGGGCGAGCGGGTCCTGCTGCTGGGCGCCAGCGGCGCCGGCAAGTCGACGCTGCTGCACGGCCTCGCCGGCGTGCTCGGCCAGGACGAGGAGGGCGAGCAGGAGGGTGAGCTGCTCGTCGACGACCGGCCCGCCGGGCAGAGCCGGGGCCGCGCCGGGCTCGTGCTGCAGGACCCCGAGTCACAGGTCGTGCTGGCCCGGGTCGGCGACGACGTCGCGTTCGGCTGCGAGAACCTCGCCGTGCCGCGCGAGGAGATCTGGCGGCGGGTCGAATCGGCCCTCGCCACCGTGGGGCTCGACCTGCCGCTGGACCACCCGACCGGGCATCTGTCCGGTGGGCAGAAGCAGCGGCTGGCACTCGCCGGGGCGTTGGCCATGCGCCCGGGCCTTCTGCTGCTCGACGAGCCCACGGCCAACCTGGACCCGGACGGCATCGCGCTGGTGCGTCGTGCCGTCGACGCTGTCGTGCGCGAGTGGGGCCTCACCCTCGTGGTGGTGGAGCACCGCGTGCAGGTGTGGCAGGACCTGGTCGACCGGGTGGTCGTGCTGGGTTCGCCGCACCAGCCCGACCGTCCTCGACAGGAACCGCCGGACGCCGCCGCGCAGACCCCGTTGATCGCGGACGGCACCTGGTCGCAGGTGCTCGGCTCGGACGCGGCGCGTGAGGAACTGACCGCAGCGGGAGTCTGGTTGCCGGGAGGGCCACCGGCCCTGCCGGTGAGCACCCCGCATACGGGAGGTGTCGCGGCGCCCACCTCCCCGGACCCGCTGCTCACGGCCAGCGGGCTCACCGTGGCCCGCCAGCGTCGCGGACCGGCTGCGGCGAAGGGACTCGACGTCGAGGTTCGGGCGGGCCGCTGCCTCGCGGTCGTGGGCCCCAACGGGTCGGGCAAGTCCACCCTCGCGCTCACCCTCGCGGGGCTGCTGCCGAAGCGGGACGGACAGCTGACCGCGACCCCGGCGCTCGCGGGAGACGCCGGCGGCGACCCCTGGCGCTGGCGCGGCCCCGAGCTCGCCCGCCGGATCGGGGTGGTCTTCCAGGAACCCGAGCAGCAGTTCCTCACCGGCACGGTCGCCGACGAGGTGGCCTTCGGGCTGCGGCGTGCCGGGCCGGGAGACGCCGAGGTCGACGAGCGGGTGGACCAGGTGCTGGAGCGGTTGCGCCTGTCGGCGCTGGCCGGCGCCCATCCGTTCACCCTGTCCGGCGGCGAGAAACGGCGGCTCTCCGTCGCGACGGTCCTGGCGAGCGGACCGCCCGTCCTGGTCCTCGACGAACCGACCTTCGGTCAGGACGCGCGCACCTGGGTCGAGCTGGTGACCATGCTGCGCGACCTGCGCGACGAGGGACGGGCGCTGGTCGTCGTCACCCACGACCAGCCGCTCGTCGACGCGCTCGCGGACGACGTGCTGCGGTTGGACCTGCCGTGCTGAGCAAGGCCAACCCCGTCACGAAACTGGGTGTGGCGCTGGCGATCACCGTGGTGCTGGTGCTCACCGTGGACGTGGTGTCGGCATCGGTCGCGCTCGCCCTCGAGGTGCTGGCCCTGCCGTTCACGGGGATCGGCGCGGGCGTGCTGCTGCGCCGGGTGTCACCCATCGTGGGGGTGGCGCTGCTCGGCGGGCTCACCACGCTGCTCTTCGGCGAGGACTCCGGCGCGACGCTCCTGTCCTTCGGGCCGGTCGAGGTCAGTGAAGGCGCCGCGCAGGCGGCCCTCGCCATCACGCTGCGGGTGCCGGCGGTGGCGCTGCCGTCGATCGTGCTGCTCTCGACCACCGACCCGACCGAGCTCGCCGACGGCCTCGCCCAGCGGCTGCACCTGC
>CAYRLV010000559.1:0-2474 GCA_964425155.1 uncultured Ornithinicoccus sp.
AGTCGCTCGTCGTCGACGCGGTGCTGCGCGGTGAGGCCGACGACTCGCTGCACTCGCGGGCGGCCGCGCTCGGTTGGGGCGCCGTCAGCGATGTCGCCGTGGTCGCCGGGTCCGCACCGTCCGGCAGCGCCGCCGGTGTCGTGGATGCCTTGCGCCGGGCCGCTTCCCCGCTCGGCGTCGAGGCGCTCGCGGCGGTCCAGGGGCAGCGGCTCGTCGCGATCCTGGGCAACCTGAGTGAGCCCGAGAAGAGCGTGCAGGCCCTGTCCGGACACTTCGACGAGGGGCCGATCGTCATCGGCCCGACGGTCCCTCACCTGTTCGCGGCCGGGCGTTCGGCGCGGGCAGCGCTGTCCGGGCTCGCTTCGGCGCGGGGCTGGCCGGAAGCTCCCCGGCCGGCGTTCGCGGACGACTTGCTGCCCGAGCGGGTGCTGTCCGGCGACGTGACGGCGCGTCGGGTACTCATCGACCGGGTGCACCGGCCGCTGCGGGAGAGTGGCGGCGCGCTCTTCGAGACGGCGACGGCCTACCTCGACGGCCGCCGGGGACTCGAGGCTGCGGCTCGGGCGCTGTTCGTCCACCCCAACACGGTGCGCTACCGGCTCGGGCGGATCGAGCAGGTCACCGGTTACGACCTGACCTCGCCCCGAGACGCGCAGACCGTGTGGGTGGCGTTGGCGGTCGGCCGACTGGACGAGCAGGTGCCGCGCAGCTGGCGTGGGCCCGGCCGCGGCGGCGACACGGGGATGAACGACGCGCCGGGCGGTCCGTGATTCCCGCCACACATTTGTGGGAAACCTCCAAAATCGTGCGGCAGAGTTCGTGCCATTCGGTCACGACTTGGTCACGGCGCAGCCGAGACGCTGGGTGCGTGCTCGTCATCGTCTGCCCTGGACAGGGCTCCCAGACCCCCGGCTTCCTCGCTCCTTGGCTCGAGCTGCCCGGGTTCCGCGACCGCCTCGAGTGGCTGTCCGCGGTCGCCGGCCTCGACCTCGTCGCCCACGGCACCGAGTCGGACGCCGCCACCATCAAGGACACGGCGGTCGCCCAACCGCTGCTGGTCGGCGCCGGCCTGGTGTCGTTGCTGGCGCTGTTCGAACGCCCGGCCGACGGTTTCGCGGCGGTCGGCGCCGGGGCGGGGCACTCGGTCGGCGAGATCACCGCGGCGGCGGCGGCCGGTGTGCTGAGCGCCGAGCAGGCGATGGTCTTCGTCCGCGAGCGTGGCCGGGCGATGGCAGAGGCCAGCGCGGTCACCCCCACCGGGATGAGCGCCGTCCTCGGCGGCGACCCGGAGGAGGTGGCGACGACCCTCGAGCGGCACGGGCTGACACCGGCCAACATGAACGGTGCCGGGCAGGTGGTCGCGGCCGGCACGCTCGACCAGCTGGAGCAACTGGCAGGCGACCCGCCGGCCAAGGCCCGGGTCATCCCGCTGCAGGTGGCCGGCGCCTTCCACACCCACCACATGGCCCCGGCGGTCGACGTCCTCGACGGCTACTCCCGGGCCATCACCACGCGCGACCCGAAGGTCCGGCTGCTGTCCAACCGCGACGGCCAGGTCGTGACCGACGGCAGCGAGTTCCTGCGCCGCCTGGTGGCCCAGGTGAGCAACCCGGTGCGCTGGGACCTCACCATGGAGACCTTCCGGGAACTCGGCGTCACCGGACTGATCGAGCTCCCGCCGGCCGGCACGCTGGCGGGGCTGGCCAAGCGCGCTCTCCGCGGCGTCGAGGGCCTGGAGATCCTCGCCGTCAAGACCCCCGACGACCTGCCCGAGGCCCAGCGCATGGTCCGCGAGCACGGCGGACAACCCCAAGGAGCCTGATTCGTATGACGACACCCACCGAACGCCCCACCCTCACCGTGTCGCAGGGCGCCGACAACGCCCGCATCTGGGGCGTGGGCGGCTACCGGCCCGAGCGAGTCGTCATGAACGCCGAACTGGTCGACGCCATCGACTCCTCGGACCAGTGGATCCGCGAGCGCTCCGGCATCGTCTCGCGTCGTTACGCCGCCCCGGACGAGTCGGTGATCGACATGTCCGAGCGCGCCGCCCGTGACGCGATCGAGGCTGCCGGCATCACCACCGAGAAGATCGGCACGGTCATCATGGCGACGGTCACCCACCCCTGGCAGACGCCCGCCGCCGCCCCGATCCTCGCCGACCGACTCGGGCTGCAGTGCGCGGCGTTCGACATCGGCGCCGCCTGCGCCGGTTACTGCCACGGCATCGCACTGGCCGAGAGCATGGTGCGCGCGGGCACCGCCGAGTTCGTGCTGGTCATCGGCGTGGAGAAGCTGTCCGACTTCACCGACTTCCACGACCGCGGCACCGCCTTCATCTTCGGGGACGGCGCCGGGGCGGCGGTCGTCGGGCCGTCGGACACCCCCGGCATCGGCCCCACCGTCTGGGGCTCGGAGGGCTCGAGCTGGGACAAGATCGCTCAGCGCGACTCCTGGATGGACGTCAAGAAGTC
>CAYRLV010000560.1:0-2470 GCA_964425155.1 uncultured Ornithinicoccus sp.
CCGGCCTCGTGCAGGCCGCGGGCCAGCTCCGCGAGGCCGGTCTTGTCGTAGACCGAGACGAGGGCGCGCTTGAGGGGTCGCTGGGTGCTCACGCGAGAGTGACCTTTCGTTCGTTGATGGTGAAACCGTGCCGGCACATGCGGCCCACGCAGTCGACGAGCAGCTCGCGCTCGGCCACCTTGATCCGCTCGTGCAGCGACTCGGCGGTGTCGTCGTCCTCGACCGGCACGGTGCGCTGCGCCACGATCGGCCCGGTGTCGACGCCGGCGTCGACCACGAACAGCGTGCATCCGGTGACCTTCACGCCATACGCGAGGGCGTCGGCGGCGCCGTGCATCCCGGGGAAGGAGGGCAGCAGCGCGGGATGGGTGTTGACGTAGCGGCCGCCGAAGGTGGCCAGGAACGCCTCGCCGGCGAGCTTCATGAACCCGGCGGACACCACGAGCGCGGGGTCGTAGGACGCGACCTGTTCGGCGAGGGCGCGGTCCCACTCCTCGCGGGACGGGAAGTCCTTGACCCGGCGCACGAAGGTGGGGATGCCGGCGCGCTGGGCCCGGGCCAGCCCCTCGATCCCGTCTCGGTCGGCGCCCACGGCCGCGATGCGGACGCCGTAGGCGGGGTCGGCGCAGGCGTCGATGAGCGCCTGCAGGTTGGTGCCCGTACCCGAGACGAGCACGACGACGGGGTGCGGCTCGTGCGGGGTCGTCGACCCGGTGTCAGGGGCACGCGTCACGATGAGAGACGATATCGGAGCGTCCGGGGCGGCCCGGAGCCGCGTCGAAGCGATCACGAGGGGATGCATGTCCACCGGCGAGACCCGCACGACCCCGCGGGGCATCGCGCACTCCCGGCGGGCGGCGCTGCTGATGCTGCTGGGGTTCCTGGCCACGGAGATGCCCCCGCCCTACCAGACGGTGGCCCTCGTCGCCCTGTTGCCGGCGATCTTCGAGTCGGTGCGTGCCCTGCGGGTGTTCACCCACGAGGGCGCGCCCCGCGGCACCACCGTCTGGTCGGTCATCGGCCTGGTGCTGGTCTCCGCGCTGTCGGGGATCGTCGTGCTCTCCAACGCGGCCTACGCGATCAACCCCGACTTCCGCACCTGCATGCAGGGAGCGAACACCCAGACGGCGGTCGCCAAGTGCAAGCAGCAGGGCGGTGGCCCGCTCAGCGACTTCCTGCTCAACGGCTGAGCCCCCACTCCCGGTCGTCGCCGCGAGCGCGGCCCGCCGACGGAGCGGGGCCGGCGCACCTGCCCACCGGCCGTCACGGTGCCAGGACCCGTATGTCGGGTGCCTCCATCGCGAGCACGGTCGCCACGGCCTCGGCGCTCGGCGCGAGTGCTGCCTCGTCCAGCCCGGCGACCCGCTCGAACGGCGTCACCTCGATGCGCGCCGGGCTCCGCCGCGCGGCGGCCACCAGCCGCCAGGTGCCCACGATCCGGCCGTCGTGCAGGACCCCGGGCAAGAACAGCCCGTTGACCTTCTGCCAGATCAACGGCAGGTGCCTCCGGTCGAGGAACCGGTCGCGGCCCGGGCCCTCGTAGCCGACCAGCAGGCCGTCGTACTCCGGCAGCAGGACGGTGCCCGGGTCGTGCCCTCCCCGCGGCGGCTCGGCCAGGTCGAGCAGCGCCGCACCGTCCGGGCCGGTGAGTGGCACCACCTCGTCGCCGAGTCGCTGCAGCGCGCCGTCGACGTCCCCGAGCCGAACCCCCATCCACCAGGCGACGTCGCGGCGGCTGGCCGGGCCGAAGGCACCGAGGTGCTGCCGGACCAGCTGCGCATGCGCCGTCGCGACGTCCGCCGGACGGGACCCGTCGGCGTGCAGACGCCGATGCAGGGTGTCCGTGCGGGTGTGCCAGCGGCGGTCGGGGGGCCGCCGCACCAGCGCCGAGTGGCCCCAGACCAGGTTGGCCGCCGCCGACGTGGTCACCGTGGCGTCCCGGCCCTCCTGGTCGCTCAGCCAGTGGCCGAACCGCTGCACGAGGTCGGCCCGCTCGACCCAGTCGCCCGCCAGCCGTTCCACCTGGGCGCCGACCTGCTCCGCAGTGACCTGCTCGAGGCCGAGCCGGGTGCGCATCATGAGCGACCGGGGACGACGTGACACCGCGTCCAGCAGGGCGTGCTGCTCGCGGGTCGAGGTGTGCACCGTGCCGCGCAGGTTGCTGCCCTTGACCAGCCGCTCGGCCTCGAACGCGGCCACCACGTCCTCGTGCCGGACACCGGGCAGCCGGGCCGCGGCGAACAGGAAGATCGCGCGCGGCACCTGGGTCTGCACCGGCCCCAGCCGACGCATCAGCTCCACGAGGGCCGGCTGCCGACGACCCCGCAGCCGGGGGAACTGCCGCCGCAGGGTCGTGGCCGCCAGACGTTCGATGGTGAGGGCACGCGCCATACGCCGCACTCTCCCAGCCGGCACCGACACCCCCATCCCATCCATCGCGGAGTTGCTGGCGATCCGGGACCTCGACGAC
>CAYRLV010000561.1:0-2470 GCA_964425155.1 uncultured Ornithinicoccus sp.
TGCTCGACCTCGGCGATGGTCACCTTGCCGGACATCGCGGCGAGCGGGTTGAAGTTGCGGGCGCTCTGCCGGAAGACGAGGTTGCCGTGCCGGTCGCCCTTCCACGCCCGCACCAGCCCGAAGTCGGCGGCGATCGCGTGCTCGAGGACGAACTCCTTCTCCTCGCCGTCGCGGGTGAAGGTCTTGGTCTCCTTCTTCGGCGAGCTGACGGCGACCGAGCCGTCCGCGGCGTACCGCCACGGCAGTCCGCCCTCCGCCACCTGGGTGCCGGCGCCGGTGATGGTGTAGAACGCCGGGATCCCCGCGCCGCCGGCGCGCAGCCGCTCGGCCAGGGTGCCCTGTGGGGTCAGCTCCAGCTCGAGCTCGCCGTGCAGGTACTGCCGCTCGAACTCCTTGTTCTCCCCGACGTAGGACGCGACCATCCGGCTGATCCGCTTGTCCTTGAGCAGCACGCCGAGGCCCCAGTCGTCGACCCCGCAGTTGTTCGAGATGGCCTCCAGGCCGGACACCCCCAGGTCGTGGATCTCGGCGATGAGCACGCTCGGGATGCCGCACAGCCCGAAGCCACCCACCGCCAGGGACGAACCGTCGACGACACCCTCGACGGCCTCTCTGGCAGAACTGACCACTTTGTCCATGCCGGGACTCTATCGCCGCGTCATCCGGCCGCTGGTGTGGCCCGAGCACACCTGCAGGCACGCTCCGGTGTCAGGCGGTGAGGTCGACCGTGACGCCCTCGGACTCGAGCCGGGCCGGCAGCAGCGCGGCGTCGGGCGAGCGCACCAGCACCGCCGAGCCGCCGACGGCCCAGGCGCTCAGCAGGTCGAGCAGCACGTCGTCGGAGCTGCCGTCCAGGTTCACGCGGGCGCCCTGCGGCCAGTCCCGTTCTCGCACCACCGCGTCGTATGCCGTGTGCTCACCACCGCACACCCAGGCGGCCTGCGTGGGTGGTGCCTCGTCCATGGGAGTGAACCGGTCGGCATACGTGGCCAGCTCGCGGGCCTCGTCCATGGCGCCGGAGGGCAGCGGCCCGGGGTGGGAGCGGGCCAGCCCGGCGAGGGTGACGACCACGAGGTCGCCCTCGGTGGATGCGTCGGCGTCGTCGGTGACCAGGACGTCGTGGGGGGTGGTGGTGCCGACCTGGACGGTGGCTCCGACCGCCCAGGTGGCCAGCGCCCAGTAGGCCGATCGCCAGTGGGCGAGGGGCAGCCCGAGAGCCACCGTGCCGCCGGGGCCGACGTCGAACTCGTCCTGCAGCGCGTTGGCCGCCTTGGCGACCCAGTTGTCGATCACCTTGGCGGACAACTCGATCCGCTCGCCCTGGGTCGGCCCCGGCGTGTCGTCGTAGTAGGTGAGCCGGGGGCGAGTGGGGTCGTCGGCGAGCAGACCGGCAAGGACGGAGGACGGAGTGCGCACGGCCTCAGCGTAGGTGTCCGGCCGAGGTGGCACGCTGGGGCCATGCACGACGTCGTCGCGGTCCGGCACCGCACCTGGGTCCCCGGGCGGCCGGTGGACGTGGCGGCGATCCTCGGGCCGTTGAAGCGCGGCGCGCACGATCCCACCTGGCGGTCCGGTGCCGACGGCACGGTGTGGCGCGGCGTGCGCACGCCCGAGGGTCCGGCGACGTTGCGGGTGTCCCCGCAGCGGGCCCTGGGCGAGGTCGAGGCCAGCGCGTGGGGCCCGGGCGCCGAGTGGCTGCTCGACTCGCTGCCGCGACTGCTGGGCGCGGACGACGACCCCAGCGGTTTCATCGCCCGGCACGCGCGGGTGGCGGCCGCGGCGCGGCGGTTCGCCGGGTGGCGCGTGCCCCGCACCGGCCTCGTGCTCGACGCCGTGGTGCCGGCCGTCCTCGAGCAGAAGGTCACCGGTCAGGAGGCGTATGCCGCGTGGCGCCGGCTGGTGCGCCGGCACGGCGAACCGGCGCCCGGGCCCGCGGGAGCGGCCGGGCCGGTGGGTCCGGGCTCGTGGTCCGGGCGTGACCGGCTCTGGGTGGCGCCCTCCGCGGCGGTGTGGGCCCGGATCCCGTCCTGGACCTACCTGCGGGCCGGGCTCGACGGCGGGCGGTCGGACACGGTGGTGCGTGCCGCGAGAGTCGCCGGGCGGTTGGAGGAGTGCGTCGGGCTCGACCCCGTCGCGGCCCGACGGCGGTTGCGCGCCGTGCCGGGGATCGGGGTGTGGACCGCGGCCGAGGTGGCCCAGCGGGCGCTCGGGGACGCCGACGCGGTGAGCTTCGGCGACTACCACGTGGCCAAGGACATCGGCTGGGCGTTGACCGGGTGCGAGGTCGACGACGACGGGCTGGCCGAGCTGCTCGAGCCCTATGCCGGGCACCGCTATCGGGTCCAGCGGCTGCTCGAGCTGAGTGGCGCCCACCGGCCGCGCCGGGGTCCCCGGATGCGGCCGCGGACCCATCTCCCGGTCCGGCGCGGCCGCTCGGCCTGAACCGTTCACCGACCGGCGATCGGCGCGC
>CAYRLV010000562.1:0-2468 GCA_964425155.1 uncultured Ornithinicoccus sp.
GGCGAAGACGGGACGGAGGTGGTCAAGTCCGCCGCGTCGCGGGTTGCCGCAGCGGCCAGGGAAATCATCGCGGCCAGCCCAGTTCCGCACTCCACCGGGGGTAGCGCCGCACAGTTGGCTCCCGCGGAGCGGATCGACCGAGACCGTGCCGGACGTCGGGAACCCCGCCACCTGCCGCGCACGCCCGGGACGGTCACGGCAGGTCCGGACCTGCCGACGCCCGGCCTCGCGTCATGAGCACCAGGAAGCCATCGTCGGTCGGCGACACCTTGATGCTGACCCTGGTGCTGGGCGCCGGGGCACTGTTCCTGACCGGGTGGGCCGGAGCTGCGGCAGCGGCCGTGCTGGCCGGGCACCCGGCCCCCGGGCCAGATCCGACGGCCATAGCAGCCGCTGTCACCGCTCACCCAGGTGACCCGTCCGCGGCGTGGGGGCGACCGGTCGGCCCGGCCTGGCTCTACTGGACCACCACCGCGTCCGTGCTGACCCTCTCAGCCAGCGCCGCCGGCGCATGGTGGCGCGCCATATCCCGACGCGAGAAGGACCCGGTGGACGGACGGGCGCCGGTCAAGGGAGTCGCCTCACGCCGGGAAGCGGCCAGGGTCGCCGGACGGCGGGCCCTGACCAGCAGAGCCAAGCTGTTGCGGCCATCGCTGCGCCGACCCGCGGTCACCGATCTCGGGCACCGGCTGGGCCGCTGCCACGGCGCCTGGTGCTTCGCGAGCGTGGAGGACTCGATGGTCCTGCTCGGCCCACCCCGCTCAGGTAAGGGCCTGCACGTGGTGATCAACGCCATCCTGGACGCCCCCGGCGCGGTCGTGACGACCTCCACCCGCCCGGACAACCTGACCGCCACCCTTCGGGCGCGGCAGGCGACCGGCCCGGTGGCCGTGTTCGACCCGCAACGGCTCGCACCCGGCATACCCACCGCCACCCGCTGGTCCCCCATCCGCGGATGCGAGAACCCGCAGACCGCACTGGTTCGAGCCAAAGCATTGACGGCCGGCGCCGCCAAGGGCACGACCGACGCCAGCTTCTGGCAATCGTCGGCAGAGCAAGCCGTCCGGTGCCTGCTGCACGCGGCCGCCCTGGGTGCCCGGTCGACCGCTGACCTGTACCGATGGTCGTTGTCGGCGACGCAGGCGCGGGAGGCGGTGATGATCCTGACCACCCACCCCCGAGCGGCGACGGCGTGGGACAAGGCGCTGGAAGCCATCGTGGCCGCCGACGTCAAGCAACGCGACTCGGTCTGGGCCATGGTCGGCATCGCCTTCGCGTCTCTGGCCGACCCGAACGTGCTGGACGCCCTGTCTCCCAGCCCGAACGAGCAGTTCAACCCCGACACCTTCCTGCGCGAGAAGGGCACCGTCTACCTGGTCGGCACCTCCACCGGCGCAGCCGCAACCGCCGGGCTGGTCGGCGCCTTCGTCGAGGACGTGGCCGAGTCGGCCCGACGCCTGGCCGCCACCTCGCCCGGCGCCCGCCTGGATCCGCCGATGTCGATGATCTTGGACGAGGCCGCCAACTACCCACTGCCCTCGCTGAGCTCACTGATGTCCGACGGCGGCGGCACCGGCATCGCCACCACCACGGTGCTGCAGTCCCTCGCCCAAGCGCGCGCCGTCTGGGGCGAGCACCAAGCCAGCGCCATCTGGGACGCGGCCATCGTCAAGCTCGTCCTCGGCGGCGGCTCCAACGCCCGCGACCTGGACGACCTGTCCAAGCTGATCGGCACCCGGCCCGACCAGCAGCACTCCAGCTCGGTCGGAGCGGACGGCACCCGCACCCGATCCAGCACGACCCACCAGGTGCCGGTCATGGACCCAGCTCAACTGCGCATGCTCCCCTTCGGCACCGGCATCCTGTTGCTGCGCGCCGCCAAACCCATCGTCCTGACTCTGACGCCATGGACGGCCCGCTCCGACGCCTCATCTTTGCAACGGTCCCGCGATGACCTCGAGGCGACCGTCCAGCTCGGCCACGCGCGGGAGGAGAAGGAAGGACTCGTCACACCGGCCGAAATCGACTCCCCCAGGGGTATGCGGGGACTCGCCGCTCCCTCTGAACGGCCACCAGACGCGTGACCGGGCCAAGCACGGTGCACTCTTCCGGCCAAGGGCCTTCCGGGGCCGGGCCCGTGTACTGGCCCGGACTGCCAGCAGAGGTAGCCGAACAGGCCTGGGTCGAGCTGCGGGACTGGGTCGAGGATCTGATCGACCGATTCGCGTTGGACGCCCGCACCGTCCCGCCTTGCTGGTATCGCCATCCCGGCATCGTCGCGGCCCTGTCCGCTCTGCGGGACCACGAACGAGCCTGCTTCACCCCGGGGGCTTCACCCTCCGCGGCCGTGGACTGGTTTCACGCGCTGCGGGAGATCGAGGAGCGCCTCACCAGCTGGTCGGCCCGCACCCAGTGCTCGGCGAAGGAACACCGAGACGATCCCGGCCGCGCCTGGGCCACCAACGAAG
>CAYRLV010000563.1:0-2459 GCA_964425155.1 uncultured Ornithinicoccus sp.
GGTTCATCGTCGCGACCGGGCCGGCGAGCACCCGGCTGAAGTCGGCGACGAGCACGCCCTCGAGCGGTGGCCGGGAGGTCACGCGTCTCCCTCCGACCCGTATGCGGGGCCGGTCACCATCCGTCCGTCGACTCGCCTCGGCACTCCCCACGGGTTGTCGTCGCGCAGCACGGCGGGCAGCGCGGCGTCGGGGACGGCCTGGAACGCCACGGGTCGGGTGAACCGGTCGAGCGCCCCGGCGCCCACGCTGGTGGCGTCCGGCCGGCTGGTGGACGGCCACGGGCCGCCGTGCTGCTGCGCCCAGGTGGTGGCCACCCCGGTGGGCCAGCCGTCGACGATGACCCGGCCGACCTGGGGGGTCAGCGCGGCGACCAGGGTGGCCGTGTCCGGGTCGTCCGGCCCGCTCGAGGCCACCGCCCCGGCCAGGCTCGGTTGCAGCCGGCCGAGGACCCCGGTGACGTGGGTCAGGTCGTCGTACTCCACGACGAGGGCCACCGGCCCGAAGCACTCCTCCAGCAGCGGTGAACCGGGCCGGAGCTCGTCCGCGTGCGCGGTGAGCACCGTTGCCGCGGAGGCGAACCCGTCGCTCGACGCGACCCCGCTGCCGACCACGGTGGCCCCGGCCTGCGCCAGCCTCGAGACACCCTCGGCGTACGTGGTGGCGATCCCCTCGGTCAGCGCCCAGCCGCCCGTGTGCGCCTGCACGCGCTCGGCGACCCGCTCGGCGGCGGCGCTGCCGCGCGGCACGAGCAGCAGCCCCGGCTTGGTGCAGAACTGCCCGTGGCCCAGGGTGAACGAGCCGACGAAGCCGTCGGCGACCTCGTCCGGGCGGGACGCGTCCGCTGCCGCCGTGACCACGACCGGGTTGACGGTGCCCATCTCGGCGAAGACCGGGATCGGCCGCGGCCGCTCGCTCGCCCGCTGCACCAGCGCCATCCCGCCGGCCTGCGACCCGGTGAAGCCCACGGCGGCCACCTCGGGAGCGTCGACGAGCTGCAGGCCGGCGTCGAACCCGACCACCAGGCCGAACGCGCCCTCCGGGGCACCGGCCTCGCGCAGCGCCCCGGTCACGAGCTCGCCGAGCCGGACGGAGAGCCGTGGGTGGGCCGGGTGCGCCTTGACCACGACGGGGCAGCCCGCGGCGAGCGCGGAGCTGGTGTCGTGGCCGGCGACCCCGAAGGCGAACGGGAAGTTGCTCGCCCCGAAGACCGCCACGGGCCCGACCGGGAGCTGCGCCCGCCGCAGGTCGCCGACGCCGTCCACGTGGTCGATCGACGCCTGGGCACAGCTGCCCTCCACGGCGACCGCGCCGTAGAACCGGGCCTGGGCGGCGGCCTTGCCGACCTCGCCGGTCAGCCGGTCCATGCCGAGCGCGGTCTCCTGGTCGGCGAGCTCGGCCAGCTCCTGCCGGTGCGCCTCCAGCGTGGCGGCCACCTGCTCGAGCCAGGCGGCCCGCCGGGCCGGCTCGGTGGCGGCCACCTCGGCGGCGGCGCCGGCCGCGGCCATCACCAGCCGGGCGACCTCGCGGGGCTCGGTGTGCGGTACCTCGCCGCGCGCCGCGCCGGTGCGCGGGTCGCGGCTGGTGTCGGTGGCGGCGGTGGGTGCCGTGGTCGTCATACCAACCCTTCCGTCGGGGACCTGCCGGTTCAGGATGCCTCGCGCACGGCGGCGGCGAGCACCTCGAGCCCGTCGGCCAGCAGGTCGTCGCCGATGACCAGCGGCGGCAGCAGCCGGATGACGTTGCCGTAGGTGCCGCAGACGAGGATCACCACGCCCTGCTCGTGGCAGCGCGCGGCCACCTGCTTGGCCACCTCGGGCGCGGGCTCGAGGGTGCCGGGCTGCACGAACTCCATGGCCAGCATGGCACCGCGGCCGCGGACCTCGGCGATCGTGCCGACCTCCTGCGCGAGCGGCTCGAGGACGCCACGCACGACCTCCTCGATGTGCTGCGCGTTCTTCAGCAGGTCGGGGTCCTCGATCATCGACAGCGCGCCGAGCGCGGCGGCGCAGGCGAGCGGGTTGCCGGCGTAGGTGCCGCCGAGGCCGCCCGCGTGCACCGACTCCATCAGCTCGGCGCGGCCGGTCACCGCCGACAGCGGCAGCCCGCCGGCGAGCGCCTTCGCCGAGCAGACCAGGTCGGGCTCGATGCCCTCGAACTCGGAGGCGTAGACCGTGCCGGTGCGCCCCAGCCCGGCCTGCACCTCGTCGGCGACGAAGACGATGCCGTGCCGGCGCGCGATCTCCTGCACACCGGCGAGGAATCCCGCTGCGGGCACGATGAATCCGCCCTCGCCCTGGATCGGCTCGGCGATGATCGCGGCGACCTGGTCGGGCCCGACCTCGGCGAGCAGCTCCTCCAGTGCGGCGAGGGCTTCGGTCGCGGCGTTGTCGGCGCCGGACTCCCAGCGCAGCGGGTAGGGGAACGGCGCCCGGTGCACGTGCCCCGGGAACGGCCCGAA
>CAYRLV010000564.1:0-2456 GCA_964425155.1 uncultured Ornithinicoccus sp.
CCGCCAGGAGCACCACCGCTCCACCACCACGACGCCCGGTGCGCGACGGATCGGTCGCCTCCGTGGTCACGTGTCTGCCCCCTATCGGCGTCTGGGCGTTGTGACGCGCGGGAGTGATCAGGGGTTCCTTCACCACTTACACTCGGCGGTCTAACGGAGGTGAGGATGACCGGCGGCGTCGAGCGCACCTGGGACGGCGTGGAGATCGCGACCGACGACCCCCGCGGCGCGACGGTCGTGGTCCGGCGCGCGGCGCCCGGCGGGCCGGAGGTCCTGCTGCTGCACCGGGCGCAGGAGGGTCCGGACTACGACGGCGACTGGGCCTGGACGTCCCCGGCGGGCTGCCGGCAACCCGGGGAATCGGTGTATGCGGGCGCGCGGCGCGAGCTGGCCGAGGAGGCCGGCCTCACGGGGCTGGGAGTGTGGGCGGTCGATGTCACCCGGGGCGCCGGGACGGACGGCGACTTCGGTCGGTGGGCGCTGTTCGCAGCAGACCTGGCCGACGGCATACAGGTGGATCTGGTCGATCCCGAGCACGACCGGCACGAGTGGCTTCCCGTGGGGGAGGCGGTCGATCGCGTGCGACCGACCATCGTCGCGGAAGCACTGGGCAAGGCGGCGCGAGTCCCATTGGTTTCCATGGGTTTTCGGGACATGGTCGCCGAGGACCTTCCGGGTGTTGCGCAGTGGTGCCGCAGACCGCACGTCGCGGAGTGGTTCCGCGGTGACGCCGCCACGGACGAGGCCGTCCGTGACCGGCTGCTGCCGCGGCTGTCCGGCGAGGTGCCGGTGCGGATGTGGGTGGTGGAGGTCCAGGGGCGAGCGGTCGGCTGGGTGCAGGGCTACCGGCTGGCCGACCAGCCGGAATACGGGGCGAAGGTCGGCGACCTGGACGCGGTCGGCTTCGACTACGCGATCGGTGAGCCGGCGCTCGTGGGGCACGGGTTGGGGACCCGGATGATCTGGGAATTCTGCCGGGACGTGTTGCGCCGCGAGTATCCGGACGCGCCGCGGTTCGTCGCGTCACCCAGCCACCGCAACCGGGCGTCGCTGCGCGTGCTGGCCAAGTGCGGCTTCCGGGAGGGTCTGTGGATCGACCCACCGACCGGTCCGCGTGAGCAGCCCGACACCGAGGTGGTGTGCACCCTCGAGGTCGGGCACTGGTTCGGGCCTCCAGCCGGCACACCCGGTCCTTCGGCGGGGCCTTCTGCCTAGACTCCCGCCATGGCCGCTGCCGAGACCCGACTGCTGGTGCTGGGCGCGGTCATGCTGTTCGAGCCGGTCAACGGCTACCAGATCCGGCGCGAGCTGATGTCGTGGCGGATCGACGAGTGGGCACACATCAAGCCCGGCTCGGTCTACTCCTCGCTGGGCACGCTCTCCGGCCAGGGGCACCTGGTGCGGTACGACCTCGTGGACGGCGGCCGGGAGGTGGCGGTCTACACCGTGACCGAGAGCGGCCGGGCGGAGTTCCGCCGGCTGTTCCGGGCGGCGATGGAGCGGATCGACCTGCTGGCGCCACTGGCCTTCCACACGGCCGCGCTGCTGCTGCCGATGGTGCCGCGGGAGGAGTTCGCGGAGCTGGTCGAGCGCCGGATCGCGGCACTGCAGGAGACGCACGCCGAGGCGATGGCCGCGCCGCCCGGCGACGACGTCGACGCCGGCCCGCCGCACCTGCCGACCGTCGCGCAGCTGTGGACCCGGATGGGGCAGGTCGAGGAGGAGTGGCTGCGGCAGCTGCTCGAGCAGGTGCGCGGGGGTGCGTTCACGTTCGCCGGTGAGCCGGCCGACTGGGCACCGCCCCCGGACGACCCCGGCTGGCAGATGGACGTCGACCGGAAGCGCTACCGGCAGCTGCTGGGGGAGTGAGGCCGGCGAGACCGGCCGCAGAATCTCCGCGTCAATCTCGTGACAACACGATGTATCGCGATATATCGTGTCTGGTGCGGTCGCCGCGATGACTTCTCGGTGGCAGGCGGGTCCATCCGAGGGACGCCACCTGCGCCCGACGAGAAACTCGGTTGACAGAGCTCATGGTCAAGTTTGATCATGGCAAATATTCAAGTTTGATCACCTCGGGAGAGCCCATGATCCATGCACGCGGTCTGGTCCAGACCTTCCAGACCGGACGAGGAAAGAACAAGAGCGAGGTCCGCGCGGTCGACGGTGTCGACCTCGACGTGGCCGAGGGCGAGGTGGTGGGGTTCCTCGGTCCGAACGGCGCCGGCAAGACCACCACGCTGCGGATGCTCACCACGCTGCTGCGCCCGACCGCCGGCACTGCCACCGTCGCGGGGTATGACGTGGTGCGTGAGTCGCAGCAGGTGCGCCGCAGCATCGGCTACGTGTCGCAGGCCGGGGGCACCTTCAGCCAGGCCCGTGCGGGCGACGAGGTGATGGACCACGGCATGCTCTACGGACGCAGCAAGGTCCAGGTGGAACAGCGCGGTCGCGAG
>CAYRLV010000565.1:0-2456 GCA_964425155.1 uncultured Ornithinicoccus sp.
TCGGCGTCGGCGCGCAGCCGACCGAGCAGGTCGCCGCGCTGCTCAAGGTCACCGGTGACTGGCAGAAGTTCAAGGGCGAGCCGGGCGCCGAGGGCACCCTGCGGACCCCCGAGCCGAAGCCGGACAAGAAGGCGCTGTTCGACGCGGCCAGCAAGGCGGCCTACGAGGACGCGCCGGCCGACAAGTCGGCGACCACCTCGCGGAAGAAGGCCGAGGCCAAGCCGGCGGCCGAGTCCGACGAGAAGGCCGAGGCGAAGGCCGAGGAGCCGTCCGAGGACAAGGCCGCCGACCAGGGCGAGCAGGCGCAGGCTGCCGCCGAGCCGGCGGCGCCGGAGACCGCGGCCGAGCCGGCCGAGACGGCCGAGACGTCCGAGGAGTCCACCGCATCCACCGAGCAGGCCTGACCGTGCTGGAGGAGGCCCTCGAGCACCTCGTGCGCGGCATCGTCGACCACGACGAGGACGTCGTGGTGCGGCACAAGCAGTTGCGCCGCGGTGAGCTCCTCGAGGTGCGGGTGCACCCCGACGACCTCGGGCGCGTCATCGGCCGCTCCGGTCGCACCGCCGGTGCCCTGCGCACCGTGGTCGGAGCGCTCGCGGGTGGCAAGTCGGTCCGGGTCGACATCGTCGACACCGACCGCGTGCGCTGAGCCTGCTCCGGGCGCCACGGCGTCCGGACAGCCGAAGGAGGGGTATGACGGGACGCGCGTCCCGTCATACCCCTCCTCAGTGCTGGTGGTCGCCGCTCGTCAGGTGCCGGGACCCTCGGCCGGGGGAGCGGGAGGAAGGAGAAGGACGTGGCGGTCGTCGTCGCACGCATCGGCAAGGCGCACGGGCTGAAGGGTGAGGTCACCGTGCAGGTGCACACCGACACGCCCGACGAGCGGTTCGTCGTGGGCGCCACGTTCGACACCGATCCGGGGGACGCCGGGCCACTCACCTTGCGCTCGGTGCGTCACCACCGCGGCATCCTGCTGCTCGCGTTCGACGAGACACCCGACCGCACGGCCGCGGAGGGCCTGCGCGGCACCCGGCTGCTCGCCGCGGAGGACCGGGACGACGAGGACGCGTGGTACGAACAGGACCTGGTCGGCCTCACGGTGGTGGACCCGGCCGGGACCACGCTGGGGACCGTGAGCGGGCTGGAGAGCCGGCCACACCAGGACCTGTTGCTGCTGCGCCTGGCCGACGGCCGCGAGGGCGCCATCCCGTTCGTGCGCCAGCTCGTGCCCGAGGTGGACGTCGCCGCCGGCCGGGTCGTGGCCGACCCGCCACCCGGGCTGTTCGACCTGCACGACGCCGACGGGAGCTGATCGCGGTGCGGATCGACGTCGTCACGATCTTCCCCGACTACCTGTCACCGCTCGACCTGTCCCTCCTCGGCAAGGCGCGACGCGAGCGTCTGCTGGACGTCGTCGTCCACGACCTGAGGGACTTCACCCACGACCGGCACCGGTCGGTCGACGACACCCCGTACGGCGGTGGCGCCGGCATGGTGATGCGTCCGGAGCCCTGGGGCGAGGCGCTGCGCCACGTCGTCGACCAGCCGGGGCCGGCGCCGCGGCCGCACCTGCTCGTGCCGGGACCGGCCGGGCTGCCGTTCACCCAGCGGATGGCCGCGCGCCTGGCCGAGGAGCCGTGGCTGGCATTCGCCTGCGGGCGCTACGAAGGCATCGACGAGCGGGTGTACGGGTATGCCGAGGAGGACCTGGGGCTCGACGTGTCCGTCGTGTCCTTGGGCGACTACGTGCTGGGCGGTGGCGAGGTGGCGGTGCTCACCATGGTGGAGGCGATCGCCCGGTTGCTCCCCGGAGTGATCGGCAACGCCGAGTCGTTGGTCGAGGAGTCGCACGAGGACGGGCTGCTGGAGTACCCCGTCTTCACCAAACCCGCCACGTGGCAAGGCCGTACGGTGCCCGACGTGCTGCTGTCCGGGGACCACGCGGCGATCGCCGACTGGCGGCACCGGCAGCGGCTCGCCCGCACCGCGGCCCGACGGCCCGACCTGCTGCACCGGTCGGCGGCCCTCGGCGTGGACGGCCTCGATGCACAACCTGCGGCCCCGTCGGACGTCGGTGAACTCCTGACGCTGCAGCGCGCCTGCTGGGCAGCCGAGGCGGCGCCGGGCGACGGGTGCCCTCCGGCCGCGCTGGTCGAGAGCGCCGACCAGGTCGCGCAGGGCCTGCGCACCTGGCAGACGTATGTCGTCCGGTCCGGCGGGCGTCTGGTGGCCGCCGTGCGGGTGCGCCCCGCGCCGGACGACCCCACCGTCTGGCAGATCGACCGGCTGATGGTGGCACCGGACCTGCAGGGCCGCGGGCTCGGCGGCGCGCTGCTCGCGTTCGCCGAAGGCCTGGCCTCGCCTGCGACGCGGATCTTCGGTCTGGTGGGAGTGACCGCGCGGGACCGCAACCGCCGGCTCTTCCGTCGGGCCGGCTACCGGCCCCGGCGCGGTGC
>CAYRLV010000566.1:0-2451 GCA_964425155.1 uncultured Ornithinicoccus sp.
GACGGCACCTTCTCGCAGTGACATCGGCGACCCACGCGGGTCGACCGACCGGATGTCGAGCCGGTTGCGCTCGTGGGTGGTTCAGTGCCGTGAGCGCTCCAGCACGGCCACCCGACCGTCGGTGCCGGAGGCCCAGCAGGTGGTGTGGGTGCACTGCACGCCGTCGTAGCGGTCGTCGTCGAAGTGCCGCCAGGTGCGGCCGCCGTCCCAGCTGACGTCGCTGCCGGTGGGACCGACGGCAACCACGCCGCGTGCCGAACGGGGCAGGAAGTCCACGCCGGAGCGGTAGCCGTCGACCTGCTGGGCGCTGGCGTGCCAGCTGCGCCCGCCGTCGGCGGTCCAGGCGGCCGCGTCGTCCCCGTTGGTCTCGTCGAGGAAGTCGCCCCCGACCACCACGCCGTGCGCCGCGTCGCGGAACGCGAGGGAGTAGACGCCCGCGGTGTCACCGGCGCGGATCGGCACGGGCTCGGCCGACCAGTGCCGGCCGGCGTCGCGGGTGGCGAAGATCCGCGGCTGGTCGCCTCCGGTGGCGAACCAGAACCGGTGCCCCGGACCGGACACCAGGCAGGTGCCCGAGGCGGCGAAGCCGAACTCGTTGGCCCCGGCCGGCGGCATGCCCTTCTCGTCGAGCACCTGCCAGGTCCGCCCGCGGTCGGTGGTCCTGGCGATCTGGACGTAGCCGTCGACCGGGTCGCTCATCGCCAGGCCGGTGCCGTCCTTGCTGAAGGCGAGGCAGTCGTAGAAGGCCGCGGGGTCGGTGTTCCGGAACGCTTCGGTCCAGGAGGCCCCGCCATCGGTCGTGCGGTAGATGCGTGAGTCGGTGCCCGGGCCGATCGACAGCGCGACCGCGTGCCGGGCGTCGGTGGCCTCGATGTCCCGCAGCGCCAGTCCCGCGGCCGCCGCGGGGCTGACGTCCTGCCAGGTCTCGCCCCCGTCGGTGGTGCGCAGCACGGTGCCGCTCTCGCCGCTCACCCAGGCGGTGCGGCGGTCGACGGCGGCCAGCCCGCGGAACTCCTCGGTGCTGCCGGTCGGGGTGATCCGCCAGTCGAGGTGCTGGCCGTGGTGCCCGCCGTGCCCGTGGTGGGCGGGCAGCACGGTCGCGCCGGCAGGCAGGGCGCCGGCGGCCAGCGCACCGCCGAGCAGGGTGGTGGCGGCGAGGGTGGCGAGAAGACGTCGGTTGCGCATGGCCCGAGACTAGACCCGGCGCGCGTGCGGGGGCCGGTTCGCGCCTCGCCGTCCTCCACAGCTCTCGGGTGGAACGCCCCACCGTCCCCAACCCTCGCCGAGGGGATGGGCGCCGGGCCACGAGCCCGGCAGGGTCGGTGGCCGGAGGTGGTCGCTGTGACCGAAGAACCTGCTGGTATGCCGTTCGCCGTCGCCCACGCGGTCGGAGCCTACGGTGAGCGCGTCGCGGCCCGGCACCTCGAGGCCGCCGGGCTGGAGGTGCTGGAGCGCAACTGGCGGTGCGACCAGGGTGAGATCGACCTCGTCGCGCTCGACGGGTCGTGCCTGGTGGTCTGCGAGGTCAAGACGCGCCGCTCGCTCGCCTACGGCAGCCCGGTGGAGGCGGTGACCCCGCGCAAGGCGGCTCGGCTGCGACGCCTTGCCGGGTGCTGGCTCGAGAGTCACGACCTGGTCGTGGACGACGTGCGGATCGACGTCGTCGGCGTGCTGCGGCCGCGCCGGGGCGCGGCCCAGGTCGAGCACCTCGTGGCGGTGGGCTGATGGCACTGGGACGGACCCGGGCGGTCGCGCTCGTCGGGGTGGACGGCGCGCTCGTGGACGTCGAGGCGGACGTGTCCCAGGGGCTGCCGCACTTCGCGGTCAGCGGGTTGCCGGACGCCGCGTGCAAGCAGTCGCCGGACCGGATCAAGGCCGCCGCCGCCAACTCCGGGGTGCCGATACCGCCGCGCCGGCTCACGGTCAACCTCTCGCCGGCCTCCCTGCCGAAGGCGGGCTCGAGCTTCGACCTGGCCATCGCGGTGGCGGTGCTCGCCGCCACCGGGGGTCTGCCGAGACACGTGGTCGACGGGGTGGCGCACCTGGGCGAGCTCAGCCTGGACGGCTCGATCCGGGCCGTGTCCGGCGTGCTGCCCGCCGTGCTGGCCGCCGCGGCCGCCGGCATCGACCGGATCGTGGTGCCGTGGGACAACCTCGCCGAGGCCCGGTTGGTGCCGGGGGTGCAGGTGCACGGCGCGCGCCATCTCGGCGCCCTCGTGCGCCGGTACGAGCTGCTCGCCGAGGGCGGCGAGCCTCCGCCCGACGAGGTGCCCCCGGCGCCCGACGACGACCAGGGACCGGGCCCCGACCTGGCGGACGTGGTCGGGCAGGACGAGGCCCGGCTCGCGCTGGAGATCGCCGCGGCCGGACAGCACAACCTGTGCATGGTGGGTCCGCCGGGCGCCGGCAAGACGATGTTGGCCGAGCGGCTGCCCGGCCTGCTGCCCGGGC
>CAYRLV010000567.1:0-2443 GCA_964425155.1 uncultured Ornithinicoccus sp.
CGGCTGATCACGCTGTTCGAGGAGCTGCGCGACTCGAGCCAGCTGATCGTCATCACCCACCAGAAGCGCACGATGGAGATCGCCGACGCGCTCTACGGCGTGACGATGCGGGGCGACGGCGTCACGACGGTCGTCTCGCAGCGGCTGCGCGACCTGCAGGACGAGAGCGCCTAGGGTGCCGACCCGCCTGCCGCCGAGGAGCTGCGGACACCGCCACCGCGGCGCGTCGATTGGTGCTCTCGGGCCGGGCCGGTGCACTCTAGAGCCATGACCTTCCTCATCCTCGGCCTGCTCGTGTGCCTCGGTCTGGCCGCCGTGGTCGTCGCTCTGGTAGCCATCCCGGCGCGTCGGGAGGGGCGCGAGCTGCTCACCCCCCGGGGTGAGGAGGTCGTCAGCACCGTCCGCAACAAGACCGGACGCGCCGTCGGCGCGGCTCGGTCGCGCAGCGGCGGGTCGAAGGACACCGACGATCGCGACTCGTCCGCGTCACCGGACACCGGCTCGGACCGGGCCGATGACACCGAGGCCGAGGACGCGAAGGGCACCGAGGACACCGTGGACGACTCGGACCGGCAGGTCGGCCGAGCCGGCTGACCTGCGCCCGCCGGGCGGACCCCGTCCGCCCGTCCGGCCCACCACCGGGAGCCGCGCCCAGCAGGCCGGACCCCGCGACCATCACACGCCTGCGCACGGGCCGAAGCACCCTGCGCCTTCTGGGAGAATCAACGCCGTGGACACTGTCTGGGAGATCGTCGGCGCGGTCGTCCTGATCGCGCTCGTGGCCGTCGGGCTGGTCGTCGGGCTGCTGCGCGGCCGACGCGGCACCAGCAGCACGCTTCCCGACCGCGCCGAACGGGAACGGTCCGAGGGCGGCTCGACCACCCGGGGCGACGACGAGGGCTCGGGTGGCACGGGGAGCGCGGCCGTCGAGTCGCCGCCTGGGGCGGGCGCCGGTCCGACCGAGGCGGAAGTCCCCGGGGTCGCCGAGCCCGCGGAGCCGGCCGTCGAGACCCCCGCGTCGGCCCGGGGCAGGCTGCAACGCCTGCGGGCCCGGCTGGCCCGGTCCAACAGCGCGATCGGGCAGGGGCTGCTCTCCCTCCTCTCCCGAGGTGGCCTGGACGAGGAGACCTGGGAGGAGGTCGAGGACACCCTGCTGGCCGCCGACCTCGGCGTCGAGGCGTCCGCCGAGCTGGTGGAGTCCCTGCGCACCCAGGTCAAGGTGCACGGTGCCTCCGACGAGGCGACCGTCCGGCAGTGGTTGCGGGAGGACCTGCTGCGCGTCGTTGACCCCTCGATGGACCGCTCGGTGGCCTCCGCGCGGGTCGACGGCCGGCCCGCCGTGGTGCTCGTGGTCGGGGTCAACGGCACCGGCAAGACCACGACGATCGGCCGGCTGGCCCGGGTGCTCGTGTCCGAGGACAAGGACGTCATCCTCGGGGCGGCCGACACCTTCCGGGCGGCGGCCGCCGACCAGCTGCAGACCTGGGGCGAGCGGGTCGGCGTCCCCACCATCCGCTCCGACCGGGACGGCGCCGACCCGGCCTCGGTGGCGTTCGATGCCGTCAAGGGCGCCGTGGAGCTCGAGGCCGATGTCGTGCTCATCGACACCGCCGGCCGGCTGCACAACAAGGCCGGCCTGATGGACGAGCTCGGCAAGATCAAGCGGGTGATCGAGAAGCAGAGCCCGATCGACGAGGTGCTGCTGGTGCTCGACGCGACGACCGGGCAGAACGGCATGCGCCAGGCCGAGGTGTTCAGCGAGGCGGTCGACGTCACGGGCATCGTGCTCACCAAGCTCGACGGCACCGCCAAGGGCGGAATCGTCGTGGCCGTGCAGCGCAAGCTCGGCGTGCCGGTCAAGCTGGTCGGACTCGGCGAGGGACCCGACGACCTGGCACCGTTCGACCCCGAGGCCTTCGTGGACGCCCTCATCTCCTGACCGGACACCGCTACCGCGAGTCATCTCAGTGGATAACCCGTGGAAGGACTCGCCGACCGCGTGTTCGGATGGGGCCATGGAGGACGAGGAGCTGCTGCACGGCGGCAACACCAGCGTCGTCGTGCGGGTCGGTGACTCCGTCCGCCGCACACCCGGGCCCTGGAACGCTGCGGTGCACGCCCTGCTGGGCCACCTGCACGATGTCGGATTCGACGGTGCCCCGACCCCGCTGGGGTTCGACGCCGCGGGCCGGGAGGTGCTCCGCTACGTCGACGGCGAGGTGGGGCTGCTCGGGCCGGGGCAACCACTCCCCGGCTGGTTCCGTGGCACCGACGCGTGCCTCGAGATCGGCCGCTGGCTGCGCCGCTATCACGAGGCCCAGCGGGGCTTCGAGCCCGACCCGGCGCTGCCCTGGCGACGGGTGTCCGGGCGGGCGCTGCGGCCCGGCGAGGTGATCGTGCACCACGACGTCGCCCCCTACAACACGGTGCGGCGGCCGGACGG
>CAYRLV010000568.1:0-2438 GCA_964425155.1 uncultured Ornithinicoccus sp.
AGGTGCACGGCTTCTTCTCGGTGCCGGTCGACCACCTGACCGCGATCGGCGTGCTCGCCGACCACTTCCAAGACCGTGACCTCACGAACACGGTGGTGATCTCACCCGACCTGGGCAACGCCAAGACGGCCACTCAGTTCGCCCGGTTGCTCGGACTCCCCGTGGCGGCCGGCAGCAAACAGCGGCTGGCCGACGACCGCGTGGTCATCGACGCCATCGTCGGCGACGTCGCTGGCAAGCGCGCGATCGTCCTCGACGACGAGATCGCGACCGGTGGCTCCATCGTCGAGCTGCTCGAGCGGCTGGCCGACTTCGGCTGCACCGACGCGGCGGTCGCCTGCACCCACGGCCTGTTTGCCGGCAAGGCGGTCGAGCGATTGCGCGACCATCCGATGATCAGCGAGGTCGTCACCACCGACACCGTCCCTGCGCCCAGCAACTGGCCCGAGCTGCAGGTTCGCTCGGTGGCCGACCTGTTCGCCGAGGCGATCGCGCGCATCCACGCCGGCGAGTCGGTCAGCAGCCTGTTCGACGGCGTCGACCCGACGCATGCCCCGCCTCAGCCGCAACTGCCCTTCGCCTCGGCCCCGGCCGCCGTCTGACCGGGCGCCCGGCTCCCCAGCCCGGCACCGAGGAGACCCTGGGTGCCGGCGGAGCTGCTCGTGGCGTGCCGGTATGCCCCGCGTGGTGGACCAGGACCTCGGCCCCGGGGCGATGTCGGGGATGGTTGGTGGGGTGATCGCCCCGTGGATCGTCCCCGTTCCCGAACCTCCAGGGGGACGGGACCGGTTGCCCCATGGTGGGTCAGTGGTTGACGAGGTGGGCGTGGGCGGTCTTGACCTGGAGGGTGCCGGCGGGGCCGGTGATGTCGAGGGTGTCGGGGATAGGGATCCAGTCGCCGCCGTCGACGCTGAACTGGCCGCCGTAGGTGGCGGTGACCTGGGGGTGGTAGGTGCCCTGGGTGGGGTAGCCGTGGGTGATGTCGCCGGTGGGGTAGGTGCCGCCGGGGGAGGTTGTGGGGCCGGTCGTGGTGCCGTCGCCGAAGTCGTAGGTGTAGCCAACCAGGGTGGGGCGGATGCGGACGGTGTGGCCGAGCATTTCGGATGGAGGTGCGGTGTCGACTTCGCCGGGTTGGAAGCCTTGGTCGGGCCAGTGGACCTTGAAGTAGGTCTTGAGCCGGATCAGGGTGACCTCGTGAGGGGGCTGCATGGTGAACGACGGCTTGGCGAAGGGCGTGTGCCGCCACGCCTCCCGGATCATCGCCGTGGTCAGCACCGGCTTCGGCGGAGCAGCCTTCGTACCGGCCGGCCCGGTCGATGCTGGGACCGTGTTCGGGAAGCAGGTCCACGTCAGTTGCTGCCACGGCCCGTACTTTCCCTTGCCCAAGACTTCGCGGCGCCACACATCCGACAGGGGTCCGGGCGAATCTGGATAGGTAGACGTACAAAAGGAGACTGCTGTTCCGCAGTACGTGGCACGTGGATTGTCGGGTGTGTTCGCCAAGCAGCGGACTACGGCAGAATATTGCCATTCCTTTCGGGTGCGTGAGGGTGGGCGAAAACTATTAGGGCTCGCTCCGGACTCTTCTCCGGAGGTTGGTTGTGTGGCGGGATCCGACCCTATGCCACGCCCCCCGGACGAGGTGCGTTCAGCAAACTCGACGAGGTGCACACGTGAGCCCTGTGCAGTGTTGGTTTGTTCAACGTATCCGTAGCCATTGTCCTCTGCGTCCGTACCTTCAGGTAGGGACAAATGAAAGCAGGAGAGGAGCAGCATGGGTGCGAGCGCCGCTGCGAAGCTCATTGCTTCAGGCCTTCGATTCCCTGGATCTGCCAGCCATGTTTGGTCCAAAGCACCTTGGCCTGGGTATAGAAGACCTGCCCCTTCCTGTGCCCTACGACTTTGCCGTGGCGGTCGAGGACCTTGCGGGTGTGCACCTGCTCCTTGATCGAGGCAAGAACCACCTGAGGCTTTGCCGACGGCGTCACTTCGACGACGAGGATCGTGGACTGCGGCCCGTCGAGGTGCCGCCCCGTGCGCATCCCCTTCTTTGCTTGGGCTTCATAAGCGGCACAACTTTCGCACCTGGACGTACTCAGTGGGGAGATCAACCCCGCTTCGGGCTTGGACCACGCGACATTGAGTTGCTTGTGGAAGTACCTGACGAAGGCTTCGGCGCCCTTCAGGGTGTGTTGACGTGCGGGCTTGGGGACGCCGGGGGCGCCGGCTTCCTCCGGCGAGCCGTCTCCGTCGCCCTTGTGCGTCGTCTTGGGGGAGGACGTGGTCGGGTCGGCGGTCGTGGTGGGGTCACTCGCGGTGGTCGGGTCCGGGTCCGAAGTGGCCGGTAGGGGCGTGGTCGTCTGCCGGCCGGCGGCGACGGTGCCGTCGTTGGTGGGGGGTGGGCTGGGCTGGGGGTCGCCGCTGCAGCCGGTGAGCAG
>CAYRLV010000569.1:0-2436 GCA_964425155.1 uncultured Ornithinicoccus sp.
GCTACGAGTCCTATCCGCTGAGCCAGGGCACCGAGGTGATCCACTACAAGGTGCGGGACCGCTACGGCAAGACCTCGACGGCGCTGATCCGCATCGGCGTCGTGCCGCCGGGTGACCCCCAGCCCCCCGTGGCCGTGCAGGACGAGGTGGTCGCCCAGCCGGGTCGCAAGGTCAACGCCGACATCCTGGCCAACGACCTGATCAGCACCGGGGACGTCGTGTCGTTCGAGAGCTGGAAGAAGCTCAACGACGCGGCGACCCGGAGCAAGTTCAAGCCGCGCAAGGACAACACCGTCGACGCACAGGTGCCGAAGGAGGGACACCCGCTCGCGGTCACCTACGGCATCACCGACGGCCTCTTCGACCCGTCCCGAGCCACCCTGCTGGTCCGCGGCCAGAAGGGCTTCGTCAATCCGCCCGTGGCCCGCGACGACGTCGCCAAGTTCGCTGCCGGCAAGACGCGGACGACGGTGGACGTGCTCGAGAACGACTACGACATCGACGGCCGGCACTCCTCGCTCGAGGTCGTCAAGGTGCTCGACAAGGGTGCCCGGATGGTCGGGGGCAAACACGGCGAGCTGCGGGTCCAGGCCCGCGACCATCCCTACACGGTGCCCTATGTCATCGAGGACGCCGACGGCGCCAAGGCCATCGCGCTCGTCTACGTCCCGACCGGCGACGACGGCACCCCCTTCGCCATCCCGGGCAAGACGATCCGGATGGACCCGGACTCGACCAAGACGATCGACCTGCGCGACTACGTGAAGGCGCCGGGCGGTGGTGACCTGCACATCACCTCGCCCGACACCTTGAGCACCTCGCCGGGCGGAGACCTGACCGCGAAGGCACCTGGCGCGTCACGCATCTCGCTGACCTCGCGGCACCACTACACCGGCCCGGGCGCCCTGATGCTCGAGGTCGCCGCCACGGTGCCGTCGAAGGGCGCCGGGGGCGGACAGGACGCGAAGCGACCCAAGCAGCGCACGGCATACGTCTCGATTCCGGTGCAGGTGGGACCCCTCACTCCGGTGCTGCGGTGCCCGAAGTCGTTCGAGCTCACCGTCGTCGCCGACGGACCCGCACGCGAGGTCGACATCCCCCGCCTGTGCCACGCCTGGGTGCCACCGGGCATGTCGATGGACGACGTCGACTTCACCGCGACCTGGAAGAAGGCCCCCGAGCACGTCTCACTGAAGCAGGAGGGCCCCGGCGGACGGGTCGCGGTGATCCAGGCGGCGGAGGACGCGCCCGGCGCCCAGGCGACGCTCACCGTCAGCGCCAAGGGCGCGGCACAGGACTTCGACATCTCGGTGATCGTGCGGGGCCTCAAGCCGCCGAAACCCAAGAAGGAGAAGACGGCCCCCCAAAAGGAGCCGCAGAAGTTCACCGCGCCGCCGCCCACCGTGCGGCCGATCGTGGTGTCCGGGCTCAATGCCGGGGACAGCCGGACGATTGACGTGCGACCGTACCTGGACAGCCCATTGAAGAACCCTGACTGTCGGATCGGACAGGCCGTCAGCGACGCCGGCAGCGGCGTGACGGGCCGCGCTGCCGGGTGTCGGTTGACGGTGCACGCAGCCGCCACGGCGCGCGGAACTTCCCGGATCCTGATCTCGGTGTCGGATGGGCCGCACCGCTCCGCCCGCGGCCAGGTGACGGTCACCGTCCGCGGCCGGCCTGTGGCGCCGACGGGCGTGCGCGCCGTGGCCGACCGCCGGCAGGGCTCGTCCGCGCGGGTGTGGTGGACCCCGCCGAAGACCGACGGGGGCCTGTCCATCCAGCACTACACGGTGCGGTGGAAGGGCGGCAGGAAGAACTGCACCGCATCGCCGTGCACCATCGACGGCCTGCAGAACGGGCAGCCGTACTCGTTCACGGTGACGGCGACCAACGCGGTCGGCACCTCGCCGGCGAGTGACCCCTCGAAACCGGTGACCCCGGACAAGCGACCCGAGGCGGTGACCGGCGTGCACTCGGTCGGGCGGGGCGACCACTTCGTCAAGGTCGCCTGGCCCCGGCCGAAGAACGAAGGCAGCGACATCACCGCCTACCGGGTGCGCTGGACCAACCTGGGATCGCACCCGTCCACGCACAGCAAGACGGTGACCGGGCGCACGCTGCGCCTGACCGGTCTGGTCAACGACGACCAGTACGCCGTGCAGGTGCAGGCCCGCAACGGCGCCGGCTGGGGCGACTACGGTCCCACCACCAAGGTGCAGTCGGCCGGGACGCCACCGCAGGTGCCCAAGCCCTCGCTGTCGCCGCGCACACCTACGCCGGATTCGGGCACCGGACAGGTCACCATCACCTGGCAGGCTGTGCGGCCCAACGGCCCCGACCTGGTCAAGTACACCGTCTACCGCAAGGCGGGCGGGGGAGCGTGGCAGTCCATCGGCACCACGTCACCCGACACCCGCCGGATGGTCGACACGATGC
>CAYRLV010000570.1:0-2431 GCA_964425155.1 uncultured Ornithinicoccus sp.
GTCGCTGCCCTCGAGCCCGTCGCGGATCGCGTCGAAGAGCGCCCGGTCCGCCTCCGGGTCCCAGAACGGGCCGCCCTCCTCGTCGATGCCCGACACGCCCTGCAGCGGCAGGAAGACGGTGGCCGGCCCCTCGGCCTGGCGCACCTTGCCCGCGATGCGGCGGCCCAGCTCGGCCATCTCCTCGGGGGTCGTCCGCATCAGGGTCACCGTGGGGTTGTGCACCACGAAGGTGCGCCCGTCGAACTGGTCCGGGACCGACTCCTTCGGCCCGAAGTTCACCATGTCCAGCGCCCCGACCGAGACCACCTGCGGAACACCCGCCGCGGCCGCCGCCTCGAGCCGGTGCGGGCCGGCGGTGAGCACGCCCCCGACCAGGTCGTCGGCCAGCTCGGTCGTGGTCAGGTCACAGACCCCGGCGAGCATCCCGGAGGACGCGAGCTTCTCCATCGCGGTGCCGCCGGCTCCGGTCGCGTGGAAGACCAGCACCTCATACCCGGCGTCGGTGAGCACCTCGCGGGCCTCGTCGGCGGCCGGTGTGGTGAGCCCGAACATGGTCAGGCCCACCAGGTTGTTCTCCTCCCTCGCCCGGTCCTTGGTGGCGGCGTAGTGCTGCGCCATCCCGGCGATCGCGGCGGCGGCGTTGCCGAGGACGCGTTCGGACAGGGAGTTGATGCCGGCGATGTCGACGACGGAGTACATGATCGCCGTGTCCACCGCGCCGATGTAGGGCGCGACGTCACCGGACGCCATCGTCGAGACGAGCAGCTTCGGCACGCCCACCGGCAGCGCCTGCATCGCGGCCGCCGCCACGGACGAGCCGGACGAACCACCGACCGCGAGCACGCCGTCGATCCCTCCCTCGTCGAGCAGCCGCAGCAGGACGGTGGCGGCACCCCGGCCCATGGCCTCCATGGCGGCCCCGCGGTCGTGCGCCGAGCGGAGCTCCTCGAGGTCGTGGCCGGCGGCCTGCGCCACCTCGGCGCTGCTGACCTGGGCGTCGGCCGAGTCCGAGTAGGTCCCGGCGTCGATGCGGACGGTCTGCACCCCGTCCGCCTGAAGCTGCTGGGCGATCCAGGCGTATTCCTCGCCCTTGGTGTCCAGCGTCCCGAGCAGTGCGACCGTCGCCATCGACGTCACTCCTTCGCAGTGCGGCGTTCCAGGGTGCCGATGCTCGCAGCATACGGAACGACCCGCCAGACCCCGACGCGGCAGGTGCTCAAGCGGCGTGCGGCGCCACGGGCGTCGAGCCTTCCGCGTCGCGCACTCCCAGCCGAATCAGCATCCGCCGCAGGAGTCCCGTGAACACCATCGCGACCAGGAAGGTGTAGCCGACGCCCGGGAAGATCTCGGCGAGGACGAGCGCCACGACATACAGCAGCGACATGGCGAGCGAGGTCGCGATCAGGCTCCGGTCCGGCGTCGGCAGCTGCGCCGACCGCCTGGCGCGAATCTCCATCACGGAGAGGGCCACCAGCAGCCAACTGCTGAGCGCCAGGGTGCCGATGTAGATCAGGATCTGCAGGCGGTCGGTCGCCATGCTGCCGGTCATCGCGGTGGCCACCGGGAGGAACACGATCGTGACCATCCACGCGAGGTTCACGAGCGCGCGCCGACCGGTGTGCGGCGTGTCGGCGCGGAACACCCGGTGGTGTTGCAGCCAGAAGACGCCGACCAGCACGAAGCTGAGGAGGAACGCCATGAACTGGTCCTCGTGCTCGCTGAGCAGCTCACGGGTCGTCAGGTGCTCCCGCGTCGCCTCGGGCACCAGCTCCATGAGCGGCAGGATCAGCAGCGTCATGGCGATCGCCACCACCGCGTCGGTGAACGCGCCGAACCGTGCACTGGTCGAGAAGAGCACCCGTCTCGCCCCGCCCCGCTCGCCGTCGCCGGACACGCCTGCGTCGAACATCTCGGTCATCTGGCCGTCCCTCCCGAGGTATGAGGGGGCTCAGGTTAGCGGGCGCGACCGCCCCTGCCGCTCAGCTGCGGTCGGGCGCCACCCCGCGGTGGACCGCGACCGGGTACTTCCGGCCCGAGGCCGCGATCTTGTCCAGGGCGCTCGCGTGCAGGTCGACCCCGCACTCGTCGGCCAGCCCCACCAGGTAGACCAGGACATCCGCGAGCTCCTCCGAGATCCGCTGGTGCAGGCGCCCCTCGCGCAGCTGCTCGCGCGCCGTGTCGGCCGGCAGCCACTGCACCAGCTCGGCCACCTCGCCGACCTCGCCCACCAGGGCCAGCAGCAGGGACTTCGGGTCCTGGAAGCGCTGCCAGTCCCGTTCGGCGATGAAGGTGCGTTGGGCGTCGCGGATCTCGGTCAGTTCGGACACGCCTCGAGTATGCCGGGCGGCTGGGCGGGTCAACCACTAGAGTCGCCCTCGTAAGCGCGGCCCGACGGGCTTCCGGCACCGGACAAGCCCCCACCCGCACGAGT
>CAYRLV010000571.1:0-2425 GCA_964425155.1 uncultured Ornithinicoccus sp.
GCTTGTCGGGCACTTCAGATCCTGCTCACCGGAGGCGACGACGAGCAGGGACCAAAGGCCCGTCATCGCAAGTCGGGACCAAGGTCCCGGGGACTCGTCCTACGATCGGTCCATGACGGCCGGAGGCAACGACCACGGGGCGACGGACGCCGGCGAGCAGCACTCTCGCGAGAGCACGGCCGCCCTGCTCGACGCCGTCCTCGCGGTCAGTTCCGGTCTCGAGCTCCCTGCCGTGCTCACGCACATCGTCGAATCCGCCTGCTCCCTCGTGGGAGCCCGCTACGGGGCCCTCGGCGTCCTCCACTCGGACGGAGAGCACCTCGTCGAGTTCATCACCCACGGAGTCACCGATGAGGAGCGCCGCGCGATCGGTGAATTGCCGCACGGACACGGCATACTCGGCCTGTTGATCCGCGAGCCACACCCTCGCCGGCTGCGGGACATCGCCGAGCACCCGCAGTCCTACGGCTTCCCGCCCCACCATCCCGCGATGCACACCTTCCTCGGGGCACCGGTGCGCGTGCGCGATGAGGTGTTCGGCAACATCTACCTCACCGAGAAGCAGGGCGCGAAGGAGTTCTCCGAGGAGGACGAGAGGCTGCTCACGGCGCTGGCCGCGGCGGCGGGTGTGGCGATCGAGAACGCCCGCCTCTACGCCGCGAGCACCACCTTGCGCGCCTGGTCCGACGCCGTCGCCGAGCTGACCCAGACGCTGCTGGCCGGCCCGCAGGAGCAGCCTGCACTCGACAAGATGGCTGCTCTGGCTGGCGAACGTGCCTGTGCGGCACTGGCGTTCGTGCTGCTGTATGACGAGGACGGCGCCCTCGTGGTGCGCGCCCGGTATGCCAGGGACGCACCGGGCCCCCTGACCTCGGACTCGCCCCGTCCGGCACCGCTGGGGGTCGGGAACAGGATCGACGCCACGGCCTGGAGCACGATCGACGGTGCGCTCGTGTGGCCGGAGGACGGCCACCGGGACGCGGACATGGCGGCGCAGGTGGACGTCCTCGCCGGCCGAGCGGGTGCCAGGTTCGCGATCATGCCGCTGGGCCCGGGACAGGACGACCTCGGATTCCTGGTGGTGGTCTGGGACGCCGGGACCGACCCACCCGACGCCGACGTGGTCCGGCCGTTGCTGGAGTTCGGCCAGCACGCGGGGGTGGCCCTCCTGGCCGCTCGCTCACAACGTGACGAGGCGCTGCTGGCACTCCTGGAGGACCGGGACCGGATCGCTCGCGACATGCACGACCACGTCATCCAACGACTCTTCGCCACGGGGCTGTCGCTCCAGTCGGCCGCGCGGCTGGCCGTGCACCCCACGGTGCGCGAGCGGCTGGACGACGCGGTCGACGACCTCGACGGGGCGATCAGGGACATCCGGCACACGATCTACGAGTTGCACCGTCTGCCGACGGGCACGCTCCGCGACCGGATCGCCGAGCTGATCGGCGAAGCCTCCGAGTCCCTCGGCTTCGAACCCACCCTGCTCATCGAAGGCCGGATGGCGGGTCTCACCGACGCACTCGCGGCGGACCTGGTCGCGGTGATCCGCGAGGCGCTGGCCAACGTCGCCAAGCACGCCCACGCCACGTCGGTGCGGGTCCACGTCCGCTGCGAGGAAGCCGTCGGTGTCGCCGTGGCGGATGACGGCGTGGGGATGGACCCCTCCGCCGCGCGCAGCGGTCTGGTCAACCTCGGTACCCGGGCAGCCGCTCGCAACGGCACCTTCGAGATCGGCGCCGGGACGCCTTCGGGGACCGTGGTCTCCTGGACCGTCCCGGCGGAACGGGACCAGTGAGGACCTTCGGCCCTGCCACGGTCGTGACAAGGGCAGGATGATGGTCGCGGACGATGAAGGAGCCAGCGTGACCATCAGTGTGTTTCTCCTCGACGACCACGAGGTCGTCCGCCGCGGGCTGCGCGAACTGCTCGAGACCACGGCCGATCTCGTCGTCGTGGGCGAATCGGCCTCGGCCGCCGAAGCCACCCGTCGCATCCCGGCGCTGCGGCCCGACGTCGCGATCTTCGATGCCCGCCTGCCCGACGGCTCGGGCATCGACGCCTGCCGGGACGTGCGTTCGGTGGACCCGGACATCAAGGGGCTCATCCTCACCTCCTACGACGACGAACAGGCTCTGGCCACGGCCGTGCTCGCGGGTGCCTCCGGATACCTGCTGAAGGACATCAAGGGCAACGGCCTGATCGACGCGATCCGCCGGGTGGCTGCGGGCGAGAACCTGCTCGACGACGAACGGGCCGAGCAGCTGCGTCGGAAGTGGTCGCCGCACACCGGCTCCGACGACCTGCTGGGCCGGCTCACGCCTCAGGAGCAACGCATCCTGGAGCACGTGGCCGAGGGGCTCACCAACCGGCAGATCGGCGAGCAGATGTTCCTGGCCGAGAAGACGGTGAAGAACTACGTCAC
>CAYRLV010000572.1:0-2425 GCA_964425155.1 uncultured Ornithinicoccus sp.
CAGGAGTGGAGTAGGTTCTCGCCATGGCGAACTACCTCAGGATCCGAGAGCAGCACATCGCCGTCTTCGGAGAGAAGGGCTCGGGAAAGACGGTCCTTGTCTCGTCCTTCTTCGGACCCACGCAGGAGCGTTCATACACCAACGACCTATGGGACCTCGTCGCCGACGACACCGGCCAAGGAAATCGGCTCTACCAGAACTACCTGGGCATGAGAGATCATTCAGCGACACCGTTACCTACTCGATTCGCGGCCACAACCTACTACTTCTCAGTCAAGCTCAAGGGCGGAGACAACGCCGCGACGAAGAGGCGACCATTCGATGCGCTGCGGCTCGCGTGGCACGACTATCCCGGGGAATGGTTCGAGGAGACGCCAAGTGGCAAGGAAGAAGCCAACCGACGACTCGACACATTCCGGTCCCTGCTGCGCTCGGATGTCGCCCTCTTCTTGGTGGATGGACAGAAGTTGCTGGACTACCAAGGCGAGGAAGAGCGGTACCTAAAGTCGCTCCTGACGAACTTCCGCCAAGGTCTGCTGCGTCTCAAGGAAGACCTGTTGGCCGACGAGGGACCACTGGTCGAGTTTCCGCGCATCTGGATCATGGCGCTCTCGAAGGCCGACCTGTTCCCAGAATGGGATGCCTACTCGTTCCGCGACCTTGTCATCGGGGCCGCTGCCGAGCACCTGGACGGCTTGCGCTCGACTCTCACGGACCTGGTGGACACTCCAGCTGCGCTGTCTGTAGGCGAAGATTTCATGCTGCTGTCCTCGGCCAAGTTCGAACTATCGTCAGCCGGACCGGAGGTGGTGGACATAGACGTGACCCAGCAGGTCGGCCTTGACCTCATCTTGCCCGTGGCCTCGTTGCTGCCCCTTGAGCGTCGAGTTCAATGGAATGAGCGGATAGAGATCCCGAGGAAGGTCCTGGATAGCCTGGCGGACGGCGCCGAGGGCTTGGCATCGGCACTTACGGGCGCGCAATTGGCCGGTGTCGACAAGTTTGTCGCCAGACTGTCCAAGTTCGGTCCCCTGGTAAGCAAGGCCGCGATCCCAGCCTTGAACAAGGCTGTCAAGATCGCCGGAGCCCAGCTCAAGCAGATCAATGCCCAGGCACGGGAGAAGCACGACTACCTGACCGCGACCCTGACGCAGTTCAAGTTGGATCTTGACCAAGGCGTCGCGGACAAGCTACTCATCCGGAGCCCTAAGTGACGCGAAAACGAGACCCCTTAGGACGCCTGATCTGGGCCACTCGCGGGCGTTCTTGGGGCTTTCGCTTCCTGCTCGACGGAGGGATGCCCGACCCCCTTCCAACCTACGAACGCGTCTTCACGAATCTCGGGGATCGGCCGACGGCATGGGGTCGCGTCGCCGGAGACGTCGCGTTGCGCTTTCCCGATCCGGAGAGACGGAGAGACGCATCCGGGCGCGTCATCCCCCATGAGTTTGTCGTGTTCGGCGACCTGGCCGGTCATATCGAATCGGTCGATGACGGCCTTCAACAGGTCTGGCCGCTGGTGGCGGAGGCCTACGCACGTGTCTGGCAGGCCGACGAACCCCCCTCGAAATCTGATGTCTCGTTCACCAGGTAGTGACATGGCGAGATGCGTTGGACCGAGCTGGCGCTCCAGCAGGGCGACCGACAGGGTGTGGTGATGGCTGACTTCGACGATGTCTGGCGCCGGGTCGTGATGCGGGCGGGAGAGGATTTCGAGACGGCGAGAGGCCTCCGATTCACCTACAGGATTGTGGGCAGTTCCATCCGGGTAAGGCGCGACGGCCGAGAGATCAACCGGTCCTTGTCCCGAACGAACTTCCGAGAGGCTATTGATCGCATGCCGGCCAAGCAGCCAAGTGACATCAAGGACCGACAAGGGGCGTCCTATGTCTGGGGGATTCTCATGGACCCGAGGATCCGGACACAGAATTGGTGAGCCTAACTCAGTTGCCAGGGCTCCCGTGACTTCTCCCGAGATGCAGGAGCAAGAATGCCTCGCTTACGGAGCTTGGTCCCGGCCCATCTAATGTCGTACTGCCAGGTGTAGAAGAGGTCTCCTGCCGCACGTAGGTCCGCCTCGTGTCTTCGCCACACCGTCTTGCAGACATCGATGAGATCTGCGGACCCGCCATGCTCCTTCAACGCCTCGACGATCCACGACTCGAGGATTGACTTGTCAGCCATGGAACGAGCTTCCCAACTTCCTGGACGGAAAGCTACAGCGTCGCGGGTTCGCGCGGCCGCGCGGTCAACTCCAGGATCCCGGCCCAGCCGGCGCTTCCTTGAGTTGAGTGCGCAAGAGCGACGGGACGGCCGCCCGCGCGCCTAAGATCCCCTGCCGCGTCGGGACTGCGATCCCGCCACCCGACTACGACACTCAGCCCTCTGGCGTGCGGCCGCGCCAGCGGAGCGGCTGCTCCGCATA
>CAYRLV010000573.1:0-2422 GCA_964425155.1 uncultured Ornithinicoccus sp.
CGCGACTGCACCTCGCCGCCGCGGGTCCGGGTGAAGAAGTCGAGCGACTGCCGCTGCAGGTGGGCGAACACGTCGGTGCGCAGCCGGTGCATGACTCGCTGGCCGATGGTGGTCGACAGCCAGGTCTGGATGACGCCCAGCACCGCGCCGACGACCGTGACCGCCAGCATGCCCGCGACGAGGGCGACCAGCAGGCCGACATCCTGGTGCGGGATGGCGTCGTCGATGAGCCGGCGGGTGAGGAACGGGGTGGCCAGGCCGACGACCGAGGCGGCCACGATGAGCAGCAGGACGGCGGCCAGCGGCCACCGGTGCGGGCGAAAGAGCCGAGCGACCCGGCGGAGGGAGACCGGGTGGCGCTCCAGCTGGGCAACATCCCGGGGGTCCTTGCGCATCCCGGCCTCGCCGCGACCGCGGCCAGCACGTTCACCAGGGGCACCAGGGACACCAGGGGCGCCGGAGGCGCCGGGTGAGGGTGGGTTCGGGTGTTCTGTCACGGGCAGCACCTCTCCTTCGCGATGGGCAATTGCTGAGGTTACCTCATTATGAGGTTCAGGGGCAAACGATAGGATCCGTCCATGCGCAGTGGACACCACGAGGGCGACCTGTTGATGCGCGCCGCACGCACCCTCCGTCGCCGATGGGCGCACTCGCTGGCGCCGTGGGACCTGTCGCCGCACCAGGCTCGTGCCCTGCGGGTCATCTGTGCCGCCGAAGCCGAGCCCGACGGGCCGCCCCGTCTCTCCGACATCGCCGACGCCCTGCACATCGCCCCCCGGTCGGCCACCGAGGTGATCGACAACCTCGAGGCCAAGGGCCTGGTCACCCGCTCCCCCAGCCCCCACGACCGGCGGGCCGTCGTCGTGGTCCCCACCGACCGGGGTCAGCAGGTGCGCCGCGCGATCGAGCAGGCCCGGGTGGAGGAGGCGGACGACTTCTTCGCACCGCTCAGTGAGGCGGACCGGTCCGCCCTCGTCTCGATCCTGGAGAAGGCGCTCACCGATCCGGAGAACGGCGAGGGCGGTCGTCGCCGGTGACCACGGGCTCCGGTGACGCCGGCGCGTCGCCGTCCGCCTGCTCGCCGCCCGGATCCACCTCGTCGGCCGGTCGGGTGTGGCGGAAGAACCCGTAGAACATCCAGGCGTTGACCAGCTGCACGACCCCGGCGATCTGGAACGGGAGGCTGATCGAGACCGCCTGGATCAGGTAGCCCGACACCGTCGGCGTGGCAGCCGACAACACCTGGGTCGGCAGTGCCGAGTAGGCGGCCACGCGCGCCCGGTCCTCCCGTGGCGCGGCGGACATGATGAACGACTGGCGCATCGCCATACCGAAGCGCTGCACCATCATCCGAGCCAGGTAGATCCCGCCGGCGACGACGAACGACGGCGCGACTGCCAGGGGCAACAACAGCAGCGCCTGCAGCGTGCGGGCGCCGACGACGGTGCGGACCACGCCGACGCGGGCCGCGACCGGGGCGGCCAGGAAGTTGGTGCCGAAGGTGACCGCGTTCACGACGACGTACAACGCCCCGATCTCGCTGGTGCCCGCACCGAACTGGCGGTAGAAGAAGTAGGTGATGAAGGGGCCGAACAGCCCGACCGCGATTCCGTTGGTGGAGTTGACCGCCCACAGCCGCCACACCAGGCCGCGAGCGCGGGCCGACAGCGGCCGGCGGGACCGCAGGGGTGGTGCGGTCCGCCGGCGGAGGCGCAGGGGGGTGCCGCCCTCCACGGGCACGGCGAGCAGGGCGGCGAGCGTGGCCAGACCCGCGGCGACGAGGAAGGCCACGCGGTAGGTGGACGGGCCGACCGGCCCCGGAGCCGCCTGACCGGTGGGCAGGGCGACCAGGAGCGCACCCACCAGTCCGCCCGCCGCGGACGCCGAGGCGACCATGCCGAACAGCTTCGGTCGCTCCCGGTCGGGCACCAGCCCGGCCAGCAGCGCCTGCTCCGCCGGGGTGTAGGGACCGATCTGCCCGCCCCCGGCGCCGCTCCCCCGGCCGAACGACCCGAGGGCAGCGGTGACGAACAGCAGCGGCTGCGCCTCGGTGAACGCGAAGACGAGCGCGCACCCGGCGGTCGCCAGCGGGAGCAGCACGAGGAACGGCTTGCAGCCGAGGTGGTCGGCCAGCGCGCCGATGCCGGCCGACAGCAGGGTGGACGAGAGCGCCACCACGGCGAAGAGCACCGCGAGCCGGACCGCGCTGAAGCCGAGTTCGGCCAGGTAGACCGTGACGACGACGCCGACCAGGGCGCGCTGGGCGCTCATCGCGACGCGCGCGGTCAGCAGCAGGCTCGCGTCGCGTCCCCCGGGTACGGCGAACCGAGGCCTCGGTCCGCCGTCTGCTCCCACCCGTTCAGTCAAGCACTCCTCAGGTCCCCCCGAAGTTGCTGGGGAACCGGGACGTCGAGTGCACGCT
>CAYRLV010000574.1:0-2419 GCA_964425155.1 uncultured Ornithinicoccus sp.
GTTCCCTCTGCAGACCCACTTATCCACACACAGTCTAGTTTTTCACTTGGCTGCGTGCCCAACCATCGCGGTCTCAGGCGGTAATTGTCCATGGATCGATCACTATCTGTTGAGTCGGTTGTGATCTACTGGTGGTTATGAGTGCTTCGGACATCCACGTGAAGAGAGCTGGCCAGTCCGCTTCGTCAATTCGTAGTACAGGGCGTTCCGGGGTGAAATTCTTAAGCACTCTCAGGTTGGCTCCCTGCGCAGCGATACTCCAAAACGTGAAGTGACGCGAGCGGTCTTTACTAGAGTTGGCAGACGTGATCAGGTCAGGGACGGCCGAGACACTGTCGGTGGGCTCCCCATCAGTTAAAAGGAATATCCAGGGATGGTAGGTAATAATCCCCGCGTCTCCCAGTTCCTTTCTGTGGGTCCATGCCAAAGATACCCCCAGCTCAATAGCCTCGCCCATGGGCGTGCCGCCGGAGGCGCCCAGCGTGGGAGGAATCCATGCATCGGCCAGTCGCCAGGTATCCAGTGCGCTTGCGCTGCCACCGAACGTGACTACTTGCACATCCACTCGCCGCCTCGCCACGGAATCGGCGTCAAGACAGTTCTTCAAGGTCTTCAGCCCACGATTCAGTTCGGCGATGGCGGGAGGCAGGGGCGTTCCGTCAGATGCAGTTCGAACTGTTCCCATCGACCATGAAGTGTCCAAAAGAAGGATTAACGGGCATCGCGGATCGTTCCCTTCTATCTCTGCCTCATCGATTCGCATGATGGTCATCTCGACACTCCATTGGTAAATTCACCAGAGTTTGTTGCACCCAGACGTGCCGCATATTCAGACATTGCCTCACTCAATCCACGGCGGACGGAATAGACTAGGGCTCTCAGGCCAAACGGAAGAGCCCAAGGGGGACTGTACCGGCTGACGAGCACGCCTGAGGCCGAATCATGCGTTATTGAGCGTGGGAGGAAATCGTAAGTGCATGTGTGGTCGAAGCTGCAGGAGCTGCGCAAGCCCAGCAGGCACCACCGATGGGGCGTTCTCCCCGGCCCGTGGCCTGACCGCCCAACTCGAACTGATTGGCCACGGCTCGCCCCCCGTGACCTTGTTTGTGGCCTTGACGCAAGGCTTCTGGTCACCAGGCTCGGCATGACTCTCTCCCTGTCGTACTCATGATCCGGGGGGTGTTGTCACCGGGTTCTGGTGGCGTGGGTTGATCGCTGATAGGGACCGGGCCGCCTGAAGGTTGGGAAGGTCTGTTCGTAACGTGGGTGCGACATCCTTCGCCTGATCTGGTGGCCAGTTCCGTTCGCCGGAGGAGGCCACTGCCGATGACCCGACCCGACTACGCCGTCTTCTTGGGCTTGGACGTAGGCAAGGAAGAACACCACGCCTGCGGCCTGAACCCGGGCGGTGAGCGCGTGCACGACAAGGCGCTGCCGCAGGATGAGGGCAAGCTCCGGGCCTTGTTCGACAAGCTCTCCCGGCACGGACCGGTCCTCGTCGTGGTCGACCAGCCCGCCACCATCGGGGCGCTGCCAGTCGCCGTGGCCCGCGACGCTGGTCTGGACGTGGCCTGTCTGCCCGGCCTGGCGATGCGCCGCATCGCCGACCTGCACCCGGGCAACGCCAAGACCGACGCCCGAGACGCTTACGTGATCGCCGAAGCCGCCCGCTCCATGCCGCACGCGCTGCGCCGGGTGGATGTCGGTGACGAGGCGCTGGCCAACCTGGAAGTCATCGTCGGGTTCGATGACGACTTGGCCGCCGAGGTCACTCGCGTCACCAACCGGATCCATGGGCTGCTCACCCAGATTCACCCGGCGCTGGAGCGTGCCATTGGCGGCTGGTTGGACCACACGGCCGTCCTGGAGTTGTTGTCCCGGTTCGGTGGCCCCACCGGCCTGAGGGCGGCCGGCCGGCGCCGCCTAACCGCGGTCGCCAGGCCGCGAGCACCACGCATCCACGCCAAGATCGTCGACGCGATCATTGAGGCCCTCGACCGGCAGACCGTTCTCGTGCCCGGCACCGCCGCAGCCGAGCTCGTGCTTCCCAAGCTGGCTGACCAGCTGGTCGGGCTACTCGCCCAGCGGGCCGAGGCGGCCCAGCAAGTTGAGGAGATCCTCGATGCGCACCCTCTTTCCACGGTCCTGACCTCGATGCCAGGCATCGGCGTCAGGACCGGCGCCCGCATCCTGCTCGAGGTCGGCGACGGATCCGCGTTCCCCACCCCGGGACATCTGGCCGCCTACGCCGGCCTGACCCCGGTCACCCGCCGGTCCGGATCCTCCATCAAGGGCGAGCATCCCAACCGAGGAGGCAACAAAAAGCTCAAGAACGCCATGTTCCAGGCAGCCTTCGCTTCCCTGAGTGACCCGTCCTCACGGACCTACTACGACCGCAAACGCGCCCAGAACAAGAAGC
>CAYRLV010000575.1:0-2417 GCA_964425155.1 uncultured Ornithinicoccus sp.
CAGCTTGCCCCAGTGCGGCCGCCCGTCGTGCTCGGCGACGATCGCCTCGAACGCCGCGAAGTAGCGGCGGTGCTCCATCCGGTGGTACTGGTGCACGGCGATGTAGCCGTTCGCCCGCTCGTAGCCGGTCGACAGCCAGACGTCGTCGTATGCCGCGAAGCGCACCTCGACCGGGAACGGCAGCCGCTCGTCGTGCCGGTCGATCCACTGCCGCAGGGCGGCGAGCACGGCCGGCACCGCGGCGCGGGGCACCGCATACTCGCTCTCCCGGAAGACGACTCGTCTCGGCGAGGCGAACACCCGGTGCGAGTCGTCGGTGTAGGCGCGCGCGGTCAACGCGCGGCTGGCGACGCCGTTGATGGCCGGGACGAGGGACGGGCGGCGGGCGGCCAGCCGGTTGGTCCACTCGAAGACGGTGTTGGAGAGGAACTCGTCGTCGAGCCTGCTGCGCCAACCCGGCAGCGGCGCGCGGGCGCTGCCGTCCGGCACCCGGTTGTTGCGCTTGGTGAGCGTCCGGGAGGTGTGCGGGAACCAGTAGAACTCGAAGTGGTCGTTGCTGTCGACGAGATCGTCCAGCCGGCCGAGCACGGCGTCCAGCGGTTCCGGTGCCTCGACGGCCCGGAGCAGGAAGGCCGGCACGCACTCCAGGGTCACGTCGGTGACCACACCGAGCGCGCCGAGCCCGACCCGCGCGGCCTGGAACAGGTCCGGGTCCTCCTCGGGTGAGCAGCGCACGATCCGGCCGTCGGCCAGCACCAGCGTCAGCGCCCGCACCTGCGCGGCGAGGCCCGGCAGCCCCGCACCGGTGCCGTGCGTGCCGGTGGCGATGGCACCGCTGATCGTCTGCGTGTCGATGTCACCGAGGTTGGCCATCGCCAGGCCGCGCTCGGCCAGCAGCACGCTGAGGTCGGCGAGCCGGGTGCCGGCGCGCACGGTCACCAGGTTGCCGTCGACGGCCGCGAGGCCGGTCATCCGGTCGAGTCGCAGCTGGACGTCGTCCGCGACCGCGATCCCCGTGAACGAGTGGCCCGACCCGACCGGCTTCACCCGCCGGTCCTGTTCCGCGGCGCGCTGCACGACCTCGGCCACGGCGTGCACGTCCACGGGCGAGTACACCGTGCTCGGTCTCGCCGTCTCCAGCCCGGACCAGTTGGACCAGAGGGAGTCGGCCTCCGGCGAACCGCCTTCTCTCGCGGGCTGGTTCACCCGAAATTCCTCCCCTCGCCGCGGTAGGTCGGCACGCTGGCGACGACCTCTCCCGCCTCGACCAGGTGCACCGTGTCGACCCGCTCGCAGAGCTCGCCGGCCTTGGCGTGCCGGAACCAGACCTGGTCGCCGACCGCGAGGTGGCGGGCGGTCTCACCCGTCACCGGTGTCTGCACCTCGCCCGCGCCCTCGGTCCGCAGCAGCGAGAGCCCCTCCGGGTAGCACGGCTGCGGCACCCGCGACCAGCCGGGCGGACCCGACGCGATGTAGCCGCCGCTGAAGCAGGTCGCCACCTCGGGTGCCGGGCGTCGCGTCACCGACAGCACGAGGTATGCCGCGTGCTCCGGTGAGAATCCCCGGTAGCCGTCGAACAGGGTCGGCCCGAACAGCCCTGACCCGGCGGCAAGTTCGGTCAGGCGCGGGTCCCGGCCGGTGATGTGCAGGCTGCCCGTGCCGCCGCCGTTGACGATCTCGAGCTCGGCGAAGGCCGAGACCGCGTCGACGACGGCGGCCCGGCGGGCGAGCAGCTCTCGGGCCGAGGCCCACTTGACCAGCCGGACCGCAGGCGAGGAGTCGGGCAGTCCCGCGATCTGGGCGTCGTAGAACATCAGGCCCACCAGCCGCACCCCCGGCGTCGCGGCGATGCGCCGGGCCGCCTGCGTGGCCTGCTCCGGCGTGTGGACCGGGGAACGGCGCACGCCGAGGTGCATGGGACCGACCCGCAACGACGCATCGATGTCGAGACACACCCGCACCGGCTGCCGCGGGCCGGCGGCCGCGGAGGCCATCGCGACGTGGTCCGGGTGGTCCACCATCAGCGTGATCGACTCGCGCAGGGAGGCGTCGCCCGCCACCTCGGCGATCGCCTCGCGGTCGACGCTGGGGTAGGCCAGCAGCACGTCGCGCTGCCCGTGCCGCACCAGCCAGATCGCCTCCGCCAGCGAGTACGCCAGCACCCCGGCGAACCCCGGTCGCGCGAGCGCCCGCTCGAGGAGGGCTCGGACCCGCACCGACTTGGAGGCGACGCGGATCGGCAGGCGACCGGCACGGCATACCAGGTCGTCGGCGTTGCGGTCGAAGGCGGACAGGTCCACCACCGCGCAGGGCGTCGCGACGCCGCGGACGGCTCGGCGGACGGGCTCGGGGACGGTCACCGGCCGAGACTAACGCCCCGCCACCCGGCGGTCACCGGCTGTTTGCCCGAGCGTCCG
>CAYRLV010000576.1:0-2410 GCA_964425155.1 uncultured Ornithinicoccus sp.
CCGGCGGGGCCGGCGACCGACCGGAGGCCCGGGTCGTCGCCGTGGTCGGGCCGACGGCCAGCGGCAAGTCGGACCTCGGCGTGGCGCTCGCCGAACGCCTCGACGGTGAGGTCGTCAACGCCGACGCGATGCAGCTCTACCGAGGCATGGACATCGGCACCGCGAAACTCACGCCCGAGCAGCGCCGCGGCGTCCCCCACCACCAGCTGGACGTGCTGGACGTACGCGCGGAAGCCAGCGTCGCCGCATACCAGCGCTCGGCACGGAGGGACGTGGACGCGATCGTGGCCCGCGGGCGGGTGCCGATCGTGGTGGGTGGCTCCGGCCTCTACGTGCGCGCGGTGCTGGACCGACTCGAGATCCCGCCGACCGACCCGGCGGTGCGGGAGGTCTGGAGCGCGCGGCTGCGGGCCGAGGGGGTCGACGTGCTGTACGCCCACCTGCGCGAGGTCGACCCGGCCGCGGCGGCCGCGATCGAGCCGCGCAACGGCCGGCGCATCGTGCGTGCCCTCGAAGTGATCGAGCTGACCGGGCGGCCGTTCTCCGCGACCTTGCCGCGGCGGGAGTACGTCCGGCCCACGGTGACCGTCGGACTGCGGGTGGCCCGGCCGGTGCTGGACGAGCGGATCGGCGCGCGCGTGCACCGGATGTGGGCCGAGGGGCTGCTCGACGAGGTGCGTGGCCTGGAGGCGCAGGGGCTGCGGGAGGGGCGGACCGCGAGCAAGGCGCTCGGCTACCAGCAGGCGCTGGCGGAGCTCGACGGCACGCTGACCACGGAGCAGGCGCAGGAGGAAACCGCCACGGCGACACGGCGATTCGCCCGGCGGCAGGAGTCGTGGTTCCGCCCCGACCCACGGGTGCACTGGCTGGAGCACGACGACCCGCGTCTCGTCGAGCGGGCAGTGGAGCTGGCGCGGGCCGGCATCGGGCAGGATGGGACGCGATGACGACACGCGAGTTCACCAAGGGCCACGGCACGGAGAACGACTTCGTGCTGCTGCCCGACCTGGACGGCACGCGCGACGTCACCGCCGAGCAGGTCCGGCTGATCGCCGACCGCCGTGCCGGGGTCGGGGGCGACGGGGTCATCCGGGTGGTGCCGACGTCCGCGGCGCCCGAGGTCGCCGACCAGGCCGACCGGGCGCAGTGGTTCATGGACTACCGCAACGCCGACGGGTCCGCGGCCGAGATGTGCGGCAACGGGACCCGGGTGTTCGCGGCCTACCTGCTCCGGGAGGGGCTGGAGACCGGCGACGAGTTCACCATCGCCACGCGGTCCGGGCCCAAGACGATCCGCGTCGACGGGGACCGGTTCGCGGTCAACCTCGGGCCGTGGCGGCTGCCGCACGAGGACACGGCGCGCGAGCAGGGCTCGGACTGCGCGGTGTCGCTGCCCGGGCTCGAGCCGTTGCCGGGGCTGTCGCTCGACCTCGGCAACCCGCACACCGTCGTCGCGCTGCCGGACGACGTCGACCTGGACGCCCTCGACCTCACCCGCGCGCCGGAGGTGTCCCCGACCCCTGCGGACGGCACCAACGTCGAACTCGTCCGCCCGATCGCCGGCGGGCACATCCGGATGCGGGTGCACGAGCGCGGCGTGGGCGAGACCCGGTCCTGCGGCACCGGCGCGGCCGCCGCGGCGCTCGCGACGCACTGGTGGGCCGGCGCCGTCTCCGACGACCGGGACTGGCGGGTGGACGTGCCCGGCGGGACCCTGTGGGTGCGCTCGCTCCCGGGTTCCGAGGTCCAGCTGGCCGGGCCGGCGCAGCTCGTGGCCGACGGCACCCTCACCCTCTGACGCCCCGCCGGCGTGCTCACTGCGGGCCGCTTTGCTCACTGTGGGCCGGTGTCGGTGGGCCGACACGCCGTCTGGACTGAGCACGGGTCAGGCGTGTCGGGCCACCTCGAGCAGGCGGAACCCCTTGGCGCTGGTGTAGCGCTCGACGCTGAACTCACCCGGGTGCGTGGTCGCCAGCTCGCCGGTGAGCCACCGCTGCAGCGAGTCGGAGCCCAGGTTGCGCTGGACGACGAGGTATGCGGAGCCGTCACCGTCCAGACGCGGCAGCCACGTCCGCAGCAACTCGTGCAGCACCTGCTTGCCGACCCGGATCGGCGGGTTCGACCAGATCGTGCCGAACCTGACGTCGGGCGGGACGTCGTCGGGGGCGACCGCGCGCACCCGGGGGAGACCGAGCTGCGCGGCGTTGTCGCGCAGCAGGGCGAGCGCGCGCTGGTTGACGTCCACCCCCCATACGGTCGCGTCGGGGGAACGCAGCGCCAGGGTGAGTGCGATCGGGCCCCAGCCGCAGCCCAGGTCGAGCAGGTGGCCGGTCGGCGAGGGATCGGGGGCCTCGGCGAGCAGCACGGCCGTGCCCTGGTCGATCCGGTCGGGGCTGAAGATGCCCGGCGC
>CAYRLV010000577.1:0-2408 GCA_964425155.1 uncultured Ornithinicoccus sp.
ATGAGCAACACCGACGTGGACTTCGTGACCCCGTCCGGCTCCGAGCCGGGCGCGAGCGACGAGATCGTCGTCAAGACGGTCCACCGGCCCATGAGCACCCGCACCCGGGTGGCCCTGGGTGTCTTCTTCCTGCTGCTCGGCGCGGTGATGGTCTTCGCGCTCGGCCTCGGGACCGGCGTGGGCACGGACGCGTCCTTCCAGCTGAGCTCCTTCGACGCCGCCATCAAGGTCCCCAACCTCACCGTGCCGGCGAGCACCACCGTGATCGTCCTCGGCGTGCTCGTGCTGCTGGTGGGGGCCTGGCAGACGGTCCGCGGCTTCGGAAAGCGCGCGCTGCGCTGGATCAGCATCGTGGTCGGGATCGCGTTCGTGTTCTCGTTCCTGTGCTGGGCGGCGACCGGGCAGCAGGGCACCACCCTCGATCTGGTCGGGCTGCTGCAGCAGTCGATCTTCCTGTCCATCCCGCTGATCCTCGGTGCGCTCGCCGGCGTGCTCTGCGAGCGCACCGCCGTGATCAACGTCGCCATCGAGGGGCAGATGCTGGGCGGCGCCTTCTCCGGCGCCCTCGTCGGATCCGTGGCCCACAACCTCGGTGTCGGCCTCATCGCCGCCGTGCTGACCGGCGGCCTCATCGGCGCCCTGCTCGCCGTCTTCTCGATCCGCTACCAGGTCAACCAGATCATCGTCGGCGTGGTCATCAACGTCCTCGTCCTGGGGCTGACCGGGTTCGTCTACGACGCGTTGATGCAGCCCAACCAGGACTCGATGAACAACCCGGGCTTCTTCTCACCGATCAAGATCCCGCTGCTCGGGGACATTCCGATCATCGGCCCGCTGCTGTTCGACGCCAACATCATCGTCTACCTCACCTACGTGCTGCTCATCGTCATCGACGTGGCGCTGATGCGCACCCGGTGGGGCCTGCGCACCCGGGCCGTCGGTGAGCACCCCAAGGCGGCGGACACCGTCGGCATCAAGGTCAACCTCACCCGCTACCGCAACGTCATCCTCGGTGGCTGCGTGGCCGGACTCGGTGGCGCCTTCATCACCATCGGCGCGGTCGGCGCGTTCACCAAGGACATCACGTCCGGCAAGGGCTTCATCGCCCTGGCCGCGATGATCTTCGGCCGGTGGTCGCCCCGCGGTGCGCTGGCAGCCGCGCTGCTGTTCGGCTTCGCGGACGCGCTCGCCACCGTGCTGTCGTTCATCCAGGCGCCGGTCGCGATCCCGTCCAACCTGCTGTCGATGCTGCCGTACGTCGCGACCCTCTGTGCGGTCGCCGGCGTCGTCGGCCGCGTGCGCGCCCCCGCCGCTGACGGCGAGCCCTACACCAAGGAGTGACCGCCGTGGCCGTGGCACCGTGGGAGACCCGTTCGGGGGACGTGCCGTGACCTCACCCACCGGGTCGGTCGACTGGGACGCCCTGCGCGAGGAGGCGATCGCGGTGATGCGGCGCGCCTACGCCCCCTACTCGCACTACCCGGTCGGCGTCGCCGGCCTCGTCGACGACGGCCGGGTGGTCTCCGGCTGCAACGTGGAGAACGCCGCGTATGGCGTGACCCTCTGCGCCGAGTGCGGCATGGTCTCGCAGCTGGTCGCCACCGGAGGCGGGCGCCTGGTGGCCGTGTCCTGCGTGAATGCCGAGGGCCAACCGCTCATGCCGTGCGGCCGGTGCCGCCAGTTGCTCTGGGAGCACGGCGGTCCGGAGTGCCTGCTGCTGACCCCGCAGGGCGTGCTGCCGATGACCGAGGTCCTGCCCCAGGCCTTCGGATCCGCCGACCTCGACGAGGTCGCGGACCGCTGAGGTCCCCCGCACCGGAGGCGCACCCGGGCGCCCAGGGGAGGGCCCGGCATACGCTGCAGCCACCGTGGGAGAGGATCGAGAGATGAGCGAAGCCTTCGACGCCGTCGACGTCATCCGCGCCAAGCGCGACCGGCAGGCCCTGAGCGAGGGGCAGATCGACTGGGTGGTCGACGCCTACACCCGCGGTGTCGTCGCTGACGAGCAGATGTCCGCGCTGGCCATGGCGATCCTGCTCAACGGGATGGACCGCGACGAGATCTCCCGGTGGACCGCGGCCATGATCGCGTCAGGGGAGCGGATGGACTTCTCCGGGCTGTCACGGCCCACCGCCGACAAGCACTCCACCGGTGGCGTCGGCGACAAGATCACTCTCCCGCTGGCGCCGCTGGTGGCCGCGTGCGGCGTGGCCGTGCCGCAGCTGTCCGGGCGCGGTCTCGGGCACACCGGCGGGACGCTCGACAAGCTCGAGTCCGTGCCCGGCTGGCGGGCCTCGCTGTCCACCGAGGAGAGGCTGCGTCAGCTGGAGGAGGTGGGCGCGGACATCTGCGCCGCGGGTGCGGGACTGGCGCCGGCCGACAAACGGCTCTACGCGCTGCGCGACGTC
>CAYRLV010000578.1:0-2403 GCA_964425155.1 uncultured Ornithinicoccus sp.
CCGATCGAGTCGGGGGGCGGCGAGCACGGACCCGACTACTGCGACGCCGAGGTGCTGCGCACGCTGCGTCGTCGCTCGCTGGCCGCGCTGCGGTCGGAGGTCGAGCCGGTGCCGGCACGAGACCTGGCCCGGTTCCTCCCGGTGTGGCAGGGGGTCGGGTCCGGCCTGCGCGGCACCGAGGGTGTGCTGCGCGCGGTCGAACAACTCGCCGGGGCGCGGCTTCCCGCGAGCGCCGTGGAGACGTTGGTGCTGCCCAGTCGGGTCGCCGACTACCGCCCGGCGCTGCTGGACGAGCTCACCACCGCCGGCGAGGTGCTCTGGCGAGGGCACGGGGCGCTGCCCGGCGACGACGGGTGGGTGTCGCTGCACGTGGCCGAGACCGCTCCCCTGACCCTCGACGAGCCGGACGACCACCTGGAGCTCGGCCCGCTGCACCGACGGGTCCTCGAGGCGCTCGGTTCGGGTGGCGCCTACTTCTTCCGCACCCTGTCGGACGCCCTGACCGGCGCGGCGGCCGGGGAGCCGGACGACCCGGAACGGGTGGATGACGCCACGCTCACCGCGGTGCTCTGGGACCTGGCCTGGTCGGGGCACGTCACGGGCGACACCATCGCGCCGCTGCGCGCCCTGCTGTCCGGCGGACGCACCGCACACCGTTCCCGCCGCAGCGCGCCGCGCGGCGGGCGCTACTCCGGGCGCACCGGCAGCCTAGGGGCGCTGTCCGGCCGGCGCGGCACCGGGATGCGGCCGCCCCGGCGGGTGGCCGGCACGCCCCCGACGACGGTGGGGCGCTGGTCGTTGCTGCCCCCGGTCGAGCCCGACGCGACGGTGCGGGCCTACGCCGCGGCCGAGGTCATGCTCGACCGCTACGGCGTGGTGACGCGGGGCAGCGTGGCGGCAGAGGGACGCCCCGGCGGGTTCGCCGCCGTCTACCGGGTGCTCGCCGCCGCCGAGGAGTCCGGGCGCGTGCGACGGGGCTACTTCGTGGAGGGTCTCGGCGCAGCCCAGTTCGCCGGCACGGGTGCCGTCGACCGGTTGCGCGCACGCAGCATCAGCGCCACCCGCCCGGGTCGCACGGACCAGCCCGGCTCGACGGGGACTCCGCCGCCAGCGCGGGACCCCTGGGACACCGGACCTCCGAGCGACGGGCTCCCCGCATCGGCAGCCTTCGGGTCACCGTCCGCCGAGCACCGCCGCGCTGCTCCACCGGCCGTCGTGCTCGCAGCGGCGGACCCGGCCAATCCCTACGGCGCCGCACTGCCGTGGCCAGCGCGCCGGGAGGGCGACGACGAGCGATCCACCCACCGACCGGGCCGCAAGGCGGGAGCGCTCGTCGTGCTCGTCGACGGTGACCTGACCCTCTACGTCGAGCGGGGTGGCAAGACCCTGCTGTCCTGGACCGACGACGCCACCACCTTGCAGGCCGCCGCCGACGCGCTGGCCCTGGCCGTGCGCGAGGGCGCCCTCGGCAAGCTGACCGTCGAACGGGCCGACGGCGACGCGGTGCTCGGCTCCGACCACCCGCTCGCCGCGGCCCTGGCCGGTGCCGGGTTCCACGCCACGCCGCGGGGTCTGCGGCTGCGTCGCTGACCCGCCGCGTCGCGGCTGGCGCCGCCTGTCCCCGGGCTGGTGTCCTCCCGCTCGGCCTGCTGGCCGACATGGTCCACTCCGCTCCTGGACCAAGTGAGCAAGGGCAAGGAATGCGCTTGAAAACTCAGGGAGTCCGGGGCACTCGGCCCCGGACTCCCTGCCTTCGCGGTAAAGCGGCCCGGGCTCAGCTCATCCGGAACGACGTGATCCGCCCACCCCAGTGCGGCATGTGCCGATCATGGTCCGAGTATCCCCGGAAGTGCTCGCCGGTGTAGTTGGCGCCGGCGTATCCCTTGAGATCACAGTGGTTCCGTGTCACGTAGGAGCGGACCCGGTTGTTCCAGGACGGCTTGATCCGGGACCACGACCAATCCGGCGCCTTGGTGTCCCTGTCACAGCCGGTCGGAGCCTTCACCGTGAGCCGGGCGCCGCCGTACGCGCTCCGGGAGTAGAAGTACCCCACCACCTTCCAGGCCCTCTTGCTGGCCTGGCTCTCGAAGTCGGATTTCTGCGCCGACCCGGTGAAGCACTGTGGCGACTGATCACCCACATACAGGACGCAATCGCGCCCCGAGGTGTCGGGTGTCGGTTGGTGCGGCGTCGCCGCTGTGGCCGCGGCGGCCGGTGCGACGACGAGACTGCCAGCCGCCAGGGCGGTGGTGGCGTGGCGTGCGATTCGAGCATTCATGATGCATTCCCCTCGTGCATGTTGCTCTTTCATTTCCCCGAGCGGATCCGAGATCCGGATCGCCCCGATCGAGCGTAGGTGCGATCGACTCGCCTGGCTACCCCCACATCGGACCGATCCGGAAA
>CAYRLV010000579.1:0-2403 GCA_964425155.1 uncultured Ornithinicoccus sp.
TCCTCGTCCAGAGCCCCTCGGCGAGGGGTGATGGCGTGTGCGCACGCCCCTTCTGGGTAGTCCGAGAGGGAGATCCGACGAAGGGAGACGACGATGCGTCTCGCGCCGTGGAAGGGCGTGCTCGAGCGGACAGCCCCGTTTGCCACCGTGTGCCTCGACGTGAGCAAGGAGGGCCCCGCCGGGGAGCATCAGCTGCAGGTGCGGTGGGAGCACTGCCGTGACGAGCTCGACCGCCGAGGCGCCTCGATCGGAGTCCAGCAGGTGCTGGGCCGCGCAGCGCTCGTCCCCACCGACGAAGGCGGCCCTCGCGGGCGACTGCTCGTCGCCGACGCGGACGTCTCCGACACGCCGGCGGTCGACTTGGTGCTGCCCGAGGCCCCCGAGAAGGACGTGATCGTCCACGGTCCGGTACCGGACCTGGTGCCGCTGGTGCGCTGCGCCACGGCGTGGCCGCCCCACCTGATCGTGGACATCGACCGGGCGGGGGCCGACATCACGGTTCATCGCCTGCTGGACGACGCCGGAGCCGCCGAAGAGGTCGAGGGCGGTCACGATGTGCTGCACAAGGTCCCGGGCGGGGGCTGGTCACACCTGCGCTACCAGAATCGCGCCGAGGACTCTTGGGAGCGCAACGCCACTGAGGTCGCCAAGCACGTCGAGTCGCTGGTGCGGAGACACCGTCCCGTCGTCGTGCTCGTGAGCGGAGACCCACGCGCGAGAACGGAGTTCGTGCGGCACTCGAACACGGAACTGCAAGACCTCGTGAAGGAGCTCGACACCGGCGGGCGCGCCGAGGGAACCCATCCGTCCGCCGTGGAGGAGGCGGTCGGGGGCGCACTCGTCGACATCTCCCGTCGTGAGGAGTCGACCCTGCTGGAGCGGCTTCGCGAAGGAGCGGGACGTCAGGACGTCGCCGTGCACGGGCTCGGTGCGGTCGTGGACGCCCTGGCGCGCGGACAGGTGGAGCACCTGTTGTTCCACGAGGACCGGCTTGCCGAGGCCGAGCTGTGGGTGAGGGATGCCCGCACGATGGCGGTGAGCCGGGCGGATCTGCCCGAGGACGACGGCTCCGACCAGCTGGTGCGGGCCGACGTGGCCCTCGTCGCCGGGGCGGGCGCGACGGGTGCCAGCGCGACGACGCTGCGTGACGACCTGGCAGGCGACCTCGCCGGCGGGGTGGGCGCCATCCTCCGCTGGTCCGACCCGTCCACCACCCACGACGCCGCCCCGAGCATGCCCGGGCACGGCCAGTGACAGAAGCAGGAGGGGCAGGCATGAGGATCGGGTACAAGCTCGCTTCGGAGGCGTTCGGGCCCGACGAACTCATCCGTCAGGCCGTCGAGGCCGAGCGCGTGGGATTCGATTTCGTCGAGATCAGTGACCACTACCACCCTTGGTTGGAGGTCCAAGGGCACAGTCCCTTCGTCTGGAGCGTCCTCGCTGCCGTGGCGGCACGGACCGAGCGGATCGGGCTCGCTACCGGTGTCACCTGCCCCAGCGTGCGCTACCACCCGGCGATCGTGGCGCAGGCCGCCGCGACGACCCAGCTCCTCTCGGGGGGTAGGTTCACCCTTGGCGTCGGGTCGGGGGAGCGACTCAACGAGCACGTGGTCGGACATGAGTTCCCTTCTGCTCGTAGGCGGCACGCCCTTCTGCGGGAGGCGCTGGAGATCATCCGGTTGCTGTGGTCGGGCGGCTACCAGTCGTATGACGGAGCTCATCTGCGGCTCGAGGACGCCCGCGTGTTCGACCTTCCCGAGGAGCCTCCGCCCATCGCGGTTGCGGCTGGGGGACCGTCGGCGGCACGTCTTGCCGCCGAACTCGGTGACGGGATCTTCGCGACCGAGCCGGACCGGTCCCTGGTCGAGACGTGGCAGGAGCACGGGGGCGATGGGCCACGTTACGCGGAGGTGCCGCTGGCCTGGGCCGAGACCGAGGCGCAGGCGGCGCAGACGGCACACGACACCAGCCGCTGGGCCCTCACCGGCTGGCCGGTGATGTCGGAACTGCCCAATCCGCCCAACTTTGCGGCGGCGACCACCACGGTGACGGTCGACGACGTGCGGGAGCAGTTCGCGTGTGGGCCGGACGTGGGTCGGCACCTCGAGGTGGCACAGTCGTACGTCGATGCCGGATTCGACCACTTGGTCGCGCAGAACGCCGGGCCCGACCCGGACGGGTTCATGCGGTTCTTCGCCGAGGAACTGGCCGAGCCGATGCGTGCGCTCATCCCCGCGGGTTGATGCTCGGGCCCCGGCCTGCCTCTCGGGTGACCTCCTGCTCGGTGGGCGAACCACCAGCCGCGGGCGCCGCATACTCAACGCATGACGAACGGGTTGCCCACGGTTGCACCGGTGTTGATCCAGACGGTCTTGGTCTCGAGGTAGTCCTCGATGGCGCGGA
>CAYRLV010000580.1:0-2402 GCA_964425155.1 uncultured Ornithinicoccus sp.
GCCTCGGCCAGGCTGACCCCGGTGGTCTCGGCGACGATCTGCAGCACCTGCTCGTGGAAGACCACGACCCCGCAGGTGCTGCGCAGCGCGGGCTCGAGCCGGGGATGCAGGTATTCCGGGGTGCGCCACCCCTGCCGCGCGAGCAGGAAGGGGGTCACCATGTCGGACTTGACCGGGCCGGGTCGGAACAGCGAGATGTCGATGATGAGGTCCTCGAACGTCTCCGGGGCGAACTTGCCGATCAGCTCCCGCTGCCCCGGCGACTCGATCTGGAAGCAGCCGAGGGTGCGCGTGGACCTGATCAGCTCGAAGGTCTGCTCGTCGTCGAGCGGCACCTGCGCGCGGTCGTCCAGGTCGATGCTCACCCCGTCGACCCGGGCCACCTCGTCCACGGCGTGGGCCATCGAGGACTGCATCCGGATGCCCAGCACGTCGAGCTTGAGCAGGCCGAGCGTCTCCACGTCGTCCTTGTCGAACTGGCTCATGGGGAAGCCCAGCCAGCTGGCCTCCACCGGAGTCCGGTCGAGCAGGCTGCGGCTGCTCAGCACCACGCCGCACGGGTGCAGGGCGATGTGCCGGGGCAGACCGTCCAGCCGCTCCACCAGCTCGAAGAGCAGGGCGAACCGGGGGCTGTCGAGGTCGCGCGAGCGCAGCTCGGGCAGCTCCTGCACGGCGGCCCGCGCGTCCTTGGCCCGGATGTGCGGGAACGCCTTGGCCAGGGCGTCGGTCTCGGCGGGCGGCAGCCCCAGCACCGCCGCCACGTCCCGGATGGCGTGCCGGACCCGGTAGGTGTCCATCATCGAGACGCAGGTGACCCGCTCGCCCCCGAACCGCTCGAGGATCTTCTCGTAGATCTCGGTGCGCCGCGCCGACTCGACGTCGATGTCGATGTCGGGCAGCTGGGCCCGGAGCGGGGTGCAGAACCGCTCCATCAGCAGGTCGTGGCGCAACGGCTCGACCCCGCTGATGCCGAGCAGGTAGTTGACCAGGCTGCCCGCGCCCGAGCCGCGGGCCGCGACCCGCACCCCCAGGTCGCGGATCAGGTCGCACACGGCGGCCACGGTCATGAAGTAGGTCGGGTAGCCGAGGGCGGCCACGGTCCGCAACTCGTCCTCGAGGCGTCGCTGCACCTCCCGCAGCTCCCGCTCGCCCGCACCCGGGTAGCGGGTCGCGACCGCCGCCCGGCAGCGCGCGGCCAGCACCTCCTGGGCGTCGTCACCGGGCTCCAGCCCCAGCACCGCGGCCTCGGGCAGGTGCACGGAGCCGATGCCGAGGTCGGTCCGGGCGTCCTGCCGGCATGCCTCGGCCAGCCGCACGGTCGTCGCCAGCAGGGCCTCGGCCCGCTCGGCGGCGGACCCGGAGCCGGCACCTCCACCGGCACCCCCGCCGCGGCACCCCTCGGCCCCGGGCAGACCGGCGGACGGTCCCATCGCCTCGGCCACCTCCTGCGCCACGGCGCGCATCCGTGCGGTGTCGGCCAGGTGGCCGGCCAGCGAGACCCGGTCGAGGTGCCGGGTGTCCAGCGGCACCATCCGGCGCGCGGCGTCGAGCACGTCCACGGTCATCGCGCCGTCCGGTGCCGCGTGCCGCACGGCAGCGGTCAGCACGGCCGGCACCCCGGCCTCGAGGGCGAGCCCCCACATCCGGGCCGCCTCGCCCCGACCGGCCGGCGTCCCGGGCGGCCCGCCGTGGCAGACCACCTCGACGACGAGACCGTCGTGCGGCAGGCGGTCCTGCCAGCGCCGCAGCAGCTCGCGGGCCAGGCCCGGCCGACGCTGCCGGACGGCCCGGCCCACGTCGGAGTCGGGACCGAGCAGGACGACCAGTGGAGCGCCCTCGCCATCACCCCCACGGTGGTCCTCACGGCCGCCCTCACGACCGATCGGTCGGGCCCCGGCGGAGATCAGCTCGGGGGTGCTGATCGGTCGGCCACGCTCTCCGCGCAGGTGGGTCTCGGTCACCAGCCGGCACAGCCGCGCCCAGCCCAGGCCACGGTCCAGCCCGACGGACTGTCCCCGGGCCAGCACGGTGACTCGCGGCCGGCGGTCGTCCACGAGCGGCCCGCCCTTGACCGGGTGCGACCTCCCGCGGGGAGCGGACGGGCGGCGGCCCCGGGAGGCTGCCGGACGGTCCGCGCGGTCCTCCGGGACCTCCAGCGCGAGATCGACCCCGAGGACCGGGTCGATGCCGGCCTGGCTGCAGGCCTGGACGAAACGCACCGCGCCGTAGAGCCCGTCGCGGTCGGTCAGCGCGAGCGCCGGCTGGCCGAGGTCGGCCGCCCGCTGCACCAGGGCGGCGGGGGTCGAGGCGCCGTAGCGCAGGGAGAACCCCGACGCGACGTGCAGGTGGGCGAAGTCACTCACCGGGTCCCTGCCGGGAACGTGCCGCCGGAGCCGCCGGAG
>CAYRLV010000581.1:0-2386 GCA_964425155.1 uncultured Ornithinicoccus sp.
GAGGAGCCGGACATCGACCTCGGGTTCTCCTGGCTCGGCCTGGCCGGCCACATGCGCTGACCTCGACCCGCTCACCCGGGGCGGGCCCGGGACCGTCACGCGGCACGGCCAACCGGTCGACATGCACCTCGGTGTCCGTCTCGCCCGCCAGCAGCACCACAGCCCCCACGACGGCGCCAACCGGGTCGATGACGACCCGAAGGTTCCACGGCTCGAAGCCGGCGCGCCCTCACATCTCGGCAAACATCTTGCCGGGGTTGAGGATGCCCTGCGGGTCCAGTGCGTGCTTGACCTCGCGGTGCAGCCGCCGGCAGGACTCCTATGCTTCCGTCATGCCCTTCCAGAGCCTCACAGAGGATGACCTTGCCACCGTCGAGCGCGCCCGCCTGCGCGCGATCGTCGACGCAGACGCTCTGGTGCTGCAGGACCTCCACCACACCGAGTTCGCGCTGTGCAGCCCGGACGGCAGCATCTGGGACAAGGCGACCTATGTGGGCGGTCTTTGCAACGGGTCGGTGAGCTACTCGCGGTTCGAACCCATCACGCCGATCGAAGTGCTGCGCAGCGGCGACCTCGCGGTGCTGAGGTACCGCTCCCTGATCGACCTCAGGACGCCGCGCGGTGGTGGGCACCTCGAGTGCTGGCACGTGGACACGTACGTGCGCGGCGCCGACGGCACGTGGCGCTGCCGGTGGTCACAGGCCACCGACACCATCCATGACTGAGCCCACGGTCGAACCCCTTGAGGTCCGCATCGAGCGCCGCCAGGACGCGGCCGCGACGCGGCGCATCCTGGAGAGCCTGCCGGAGTGGTTCGGCATCCCCGAGGCCAACGAGCACTACATCAAGCACCTTGGGGCCGTCACGCCCTGACCCCCACTACGAGCAGACCCGCCGGTTCTACGAGCACCGGGGCTTCCAGCCGCTCGAGGAGCTGCTCCAGCTGTGGGGCGAGAACCCGTGCCTTGTCATGGTCAAACCCCTCTGACCGTCAGGGACGCGACCGCAGCGTGTCCAGTGTTCCACCACATGCCTGTCACCTGCGGCCAACTGTCCCTCACCGGCCCTGCGCGCGGCACGTACTGCGGCGGGGCGGGGTGCCTGCCGGCTCACAGCTCGGCAAACATCTTGCCGGGGTTGAGGATGCCCTGCGGGTCCAGTGCATGCTTGACCTCGCGGTGCAGCCGCAGACTCGTCCGGTCCAGCGACTCTAACTTGGCCGACTGGCACCCCCGGCCACGAACCCCGCCACGGTCGCGGCCGGCCTGCGCTCGTCCGGGACGTCGCCACCGCGGTCAGCGGTGTCGGCAGCAGCGGGACCAGACGCACGGTGATCTCGACGACGACGCCGAGGGTTCCCTCGGAGCCGATGAACAACCCACGCAGGTCCAGGCCGGCCACGCCCTTGGCCGTGGACGTGCCGAGCCGCGCCAGCGTGCCGTCGGCGAGGACCACGGTGAGCCGACGCACGTAGTCGCGCGTCACGTCATACTTCACGCAGCAGAGACCACCGGCGACGGTGGCGACGTTCCCCCCGATGGAGGAGATGGCGACCGAGCCGGGTCGGGCGGGTAGGCGAGGCCGTGCTCGGCCACCACGTCCTTGAGGTCCTGGTTGATCACACCCGGCTCGTCGGCTCATCGGGGAAGGACATCATGCAACCATCATGGTGGCCTGCCGACCAAGGGCAGTGCGTAACCTGCGGACGTGGGAGCGCGGACGCCTCCTGCGCGATGGTGTCGGATCGGGACGCGGCCGTTCGTTGACCTGGTGAGCGGCCAGCCCGGACGCCCGGTCCGCGACCGTGCCGCCCGACCCGAGAGGAGACAACCGTGCCGCAGTATCTGATCGCGTTCAACGACGAGTGGGTGCCTGACCAGACGGTCGAGGAGCTCCGGGCCAAGAGCGCGGGCTCACAGGCCATCCTGGAGGAGATGAAGACCGCCGGCGTCTTCGTGTTCGCGGACGGCGGCATCGACGCCTCGACCGCGATCTGCAGCGTCGAGTGCCAGGACGGTCAGCCCGTCTTCAGCGACGGGCCCTATGTCGAGACCAAGGAACACCTGGGCGGATTCACCGTCGTGGACGTGCCCGACGACGAGGCCGCCCGCTACTGGGCAGGCAGGATCGCGGTCTCGCTCGACTGGCCGCAGGAGGTGCACCGGTTCCCCGCCGGCGTGACCGAGATCATCGACCGCCAGACGGGGGGCGAGTCCGCGGCCTCCGGCTGATCCACCCGGACGCGGCGACCTGCACGCGACAGGTGCGGGGTCGGTGTGCCGCGTCCGCAGACGTCACCGGGGGACGCGACCGCTGACGACCGGAACCGGACGTCAGCCGTGGGACCGGCGCAGCGCCATCCACACCAGCACCGAGGTGGCCAGCA
>CAYRLV010000582.1:0-2376 GCA_964425155.1 uncultured Ornithinicoccus sp.
CTGCAGGGCGCCCGCATCTACATGGACTACCCCAGCCACACCGGCACCGAGACGCTGATGATGGCCGCCACCCGGGCCACCGGCAAGACCCTGATCATGAACGCGTCGGCGGAGCCGGAGATCGTTTGGCTGGGCAACATGCTCAACCGCATGGGGGCGCGCATCTCCGGGCTCGGGACCCCCTTCCTCACCATCTGGGGCGTGGAGCGGCTGCACGGGGTCTCGGAGATCGTCATCCCCGACCGGCTGGAGGCCGCCACCTTTGCGATCGCCGCGGTCATGACCGGGGGAGAGGTCACCGTCGAAGGGATCATCGACGAGCACCTGGTGCCGGTGACCGAGAAGCTCGCCGAGGTCGGCGCCGACGTCTGGTTCCGCGACCGGCAGATGCTGGTCCGCGCCGGCGAGGCGATCCGCCCCGCGGACGTGCAGACGCTGCCCTATCCCGGGTTCCCGACCGACAGCCAGTCGACCTTCGTCCCCCTGCTCACCCAGGCCCAGGGCGTGTCCGTGGTGCACGAGCGGGTCTACGAGGACCGGCTGCGCTACACCCGCGAGCTGCTCAAGATGGGCGCCGACATCCGGGTGCAGGCGTTCGGCGACAACGACGAGATCCTTGCGACCGCAGCGGAAGTGCACGGTCCGACGCGCCTGCACGGCACCCGGGTGAACTCGCTGGACATCCGCTCCGCCATCAGCGTCGTGCTCGCCGGGCTGGTCGCCGAGGGAGAGACCGAGGTGACCGACGTCTTCCACATCGACCGCGGGTATGCGGACCTGGTCCCCAAGCTGACCGCGCTCGGCGCCGATCTCGAGGACACCGGCCGTCCGCCCCTGGCGGGGCGCGGCTAGCGCACCGCCGGCAGGCGCTCACCAGCCGAGGTGGCTGCCTGCTCCCGCGGTCGCACCGTCAGCACGGTGATGGCCGCAGCCAGCAGCCAGAGGGCGGCACACGCCATACCGAGCAGGTGCAGGTGGGCGACGAATCGATCGGGACGGGCCGGGGAGCCGAGGACGGCCCCGAAGGCAGCCACGCCCAGCGCGCCACCGGCCTGACGTGCCGTGTTGTTGGCGCCTCCGGCCAGGCCCGCGTGCTCGGGTGGCAGGGCCCGCATCGCGGCGGTCACGACGGCCGAGGTGAGCAGCCCCATCCCCGTGCCGAGGCCGAGCAGCGCCGGGAGCAGCGCGGCGTACCCGCTGTCAGCCCGCAGCAGCAGCAGACCGGCGCCGCCCAGCGCTCCCACCAGCAGTCCCAGGAGCATCGGGACCCGAGGTCCGACGCGCGCCGTCAGTCGTCCGGTGAACGGCGACAGGCCGGCGAGGGGGAGGAAGAGGGGGACGAGCGCGAAGCCGCTCCACAGGGCCGAACGGTGCTGCAACTGCTGGAGATAGAGCGTCACCGCGAAGATCAGACCGACCCCCACGAGGTTCATCGAGGCGGCCACGGCGTTGGGGCCGAGGAACCGGGACCGGCGCAACAGTCCCAGGGGTAGCAGGGGATCGGCGGCCCGGGACTCGGCGCGCACGAACACGGCCCCGGCGACGGCCGCCACCACGGCACCCACGACGACGTCCGGCCCCCACCCGCCCTGCCCGGCGCTGATCACCGCGTGGACCATCGCCGCGAGGCCGATCGCCACGGAGAGGGCCCCACTGAGGTCCAGCCTGCGCCGCCGCGCGGCTCCCCGTGTGCCAAACCCGTGGACGACGCGGTAGGTCAAGAGCCCGGCGACGAGGACCACCGGCAGGTTGACGAGGAACACGGCCCGCCAGGAGGCGACGGTCACCAGCAGCCCCCCGACGACGGGTCCCGCCGGGAGGGCGAGCGAGGAGATCCCGGCCCACAGGCCCAGGGCCCGGGCCTGCTCGCGACGGCCCGGAAAGGCCCCGGAGATCACCGCCATCGTGGCCGGCAGGAGCACGGCTGCTCCCACCCCCTGGACGGCGCGCATCGCGACCAGGACGCCCGTCGACGGGGCGAGGCCGCAGCCGAGCGACGCCAGGCCGAAGACGGAGAAGCCGGCCAGGACCATCCTGCGGTGTCCCCACCGGTCGGCCAGCGCGCCGCTGGGCAGCAACAGCGCGGCCAGGGTGACGGCGTAACCGTCCACGACCCACTGCAGCCCGGCGAGGGAGGCGCCGAGGGAGCTGCCGATCGCCGGGAGGGCGACCTGCACGGCCGAGACGTCGAGCAGGACGAGGAACATCCCGGCGCACATCACGCCGAGGACCGTGCGGCGGCGGGTCACTGGCATACCCGCCAGCCTGACCCACGGACACTTCCGTGCCTCCCGAAGTGTCGTCGGCGGAGAATGGCGGCATGACCACACCGCCAGCCCGCCGCCGGACTCGACGTCGCGAGGGCACCGCTGCCTC
>CAYRLV010000583.1:0-2375 GCA_964425155.1 uncultured Ornithinicoccus sp.
GCATACATCACCAGCACCTCGTCGGCGACCTCGGCGACGACCGCCAGGTCGTGGGTGATCAGCACGATCGCCGAGCCGAACTCGCGCTGCAGGTCGTTGAGCAGGTCGAGGATCTGCGCCTGCACCGTCACGTCCAGCGCGGTGGTCGGCTCGTCCGCGATCACCAGCTTCGGGTCGTTGACCAGACCCAACGCGATCATGGCCCGTTGCCGCATACCGCCGGAGAACTCGTGCGGATACTGCTTCGCCCGACGCTGCGGGTTGGGGATGCCGACCCGGTCGAGCATCTCGACGGCCCGCTTGTGTGCCACCTGCTTGCTGACCCGGTGGTGCGCCCGGTAGGCCTCGGCGATCTGCCAGCCGACCCGGAGGAAGGGGTGCAGGGAGGACTGCGGGTCCTGGAAGATCATCGCCGCGGTCGCGCTGCGCATCCGCCGGATGGTGGCCGGGGACGCGCCGACGATCTCCTCACCGTCCAACATGATCGAGCCGCCGATCCGGGTGCGGCGCATGTCGTGCAGACCCATCACGGCCATGCTCGACACGCTCTTGCCCGAACCGGACTCGCCGACGATGGCCAACGTCTGGCCCATCTGCACGTCGTAGTTGAGCCCGTTGACCGCGCCCACCAGTCCGTCCTCGGTGGGGAACTGCACGGTCAGGTCCGTGACCTTGAGGATCTGCTCCCCGAACTGCCGATCCTCCCGGGAGCGACGTTCGGCGACGGCGGGTCGGGCGGGCGCTGGCGCGTCCATGCTCTGCGTCTCGCTTCCAGTCGTCATGCGGGGTCCCCGCGAAGTATCGGAGCGCAGCGGAGAACTTTGTGGGGTGCAGTCATGACAGCTTCACGCGGGGGTCCACGACTCCGTACAGCAGGTCCACGATCAGGTTGCCGATCGTCACGAAGGTGGCGGCGACGACCACCACTCCCGCGATCACCGGCAGGTCCGACGTGTTGAACGAGTCGAGCGCGAGCAGGCCCATGCCGGGGATGCTGAAGATGCGCTCGGTGAAGATCGAACCGGTGAGTTCGAACGCGATCGACAGACCCACCAGCGTGATGAACGGCGCGATCGCCGCGCGCAGGGCGTGTCGGTACATCACCCGTTTCTCCGAGATTCCCTTGGACCGTGCGGTGCGCACATAGTCCTGTCCTTGGGTGTCGATCATCGACGCGCGGATGTAGCGGATGTAGCCCGTCGACGCGTAGCCGCCCCAGAACAGCCACACCCCGAGCAGGCCGGTGAACCACGCCCACGGGTTCTCGGTGATCGAGGTGTAGGAGCTGCGCGGGATGATCGCGTAGAACACCATGAAGTAGAGGTAGAACATCAACGCCGCGATGTAGTACGGAATCGCCGGCACGAACTGCGAGACGCCGACGATGACCCGGTCCAGCAGTCGCCCGCGGAACCGGGCCGCCAGGACGCCGAAGACCAGGGCCAGGACCACGTAGACGACGACACCACCGGCCACCAGCGAGAGCGTCACGGGGAAGCGCTCGAGCACCATGTCAGTGACCGGGCGGTTGCTGCGGTAGGACCACCCGAGGCAGGGCGCCGGGCAGTGCTTCACCGAGTTGTCCGTGTCGCCGATGTCTCGGCCGGCGACGAGTCCCTCGATGTAGTGGGCGAATTGGGTCGTCTTCGGCTGGTCCAGGCCGAGACTCTCCTTGATGATGGCCACGCGCTCGGGCGTGCAGTTCTGGCCTTGGCCGCAGAAGGCGCCGGCCGGGTCGCTCGGACCCATGAAGAACAGGACGAAGGTCGCGACGATGGCCGCGAAGATCACGCTCACGGACAGCGCGAGCCGTCGAAGGATGTAGATCAGCACCGGTGCTTCTCCCAGGTGAGTCGGCAGACCGTGGGTGGGGCCGATGCTGGGTCGGCCCCACCCACGAGATCGGGCGGGGTGACCCGGGGCCGGGGCCCCGGGTCACCACCGGTCACTCGGGCCTTACTGGTCCAGCCAGATGCTGGAGAACTCCGGCATGCCCTGGTTGGGGTCGACCACCACGTGCTTGACCTTGGTGCCGAAGATCGCCGAGGCCTTGCCGTTGTTCGTCGGGAGCAGCGGCAGGTAGTCCTTGAGGATCTTCTCGTCCAGCTTGCTCCACTCCGGCCCCTGCTCCTCGATCGGCAGGCCGGAGATCCGGTCGATCTCCTTGTCCAGCTTGGGGTCGGACAGGAAGCCGACGCTGTAGGTCTGCTTGGACTTCAGCAGCGAGCTCTTGAACAGTGCCGGGTAGACGCCGTCACCGCTCGGCCAGTCGTAGCACCAGCCGGAGGCGCCCTGCATGATGTTGGCGTCGCTGTTGGTCAGGATGGTCTTCTCCCGCACCTCGGTGCGCGGCAGACCGATGTCCTTGACCTTGA
>CAYRLV010000584.1:0-2369 GCA_964425155.1 uncultured Ornithinicoccus sp.
GTCGTGGTGTCGACCCGCGGGCGTCCCGAACTCGTCCGGGAGACGTTGACGTCCATCGTCGCGCAGGACTATCCCGGTCCCATCGAGGTTCTGGTCATCCACGATCAGGAGGACGAGGACCGCGAACTGGCCGCCTTGGGCACGGTCGACCGCGAAGTCAAGGTCATGAGCAATACGCACCGGCCCGGCCTCGCCGGGTCCCGCAACACCGGCCTCGACGTGGCCAAGGGAGAGTTCATCGCCACGTGCGACGACGACGACCTCTGGCACACCGACAAGGTCACCAAGCAGGTGCAGTTGCTGCGCGACCAGCCCGATCTGTTGGTGGTCGGGTCAGGCATCCGTCTCCTGTTCCCTGACCGCGTGCGTGAGTGGCCGGCCAGGGCCCCGCGCATCCCCATGTCGACACTGGTCCGCAATCGGGTCAAGGAACTGCACTCATCCACGCTGATGATGCGCCGTGACACGTTCGCCAAGGCCGGTCGCTACGACGAGACCCTGCCGCACGCCTACGGCGAGGACTACGAGTTCGTCCTCCGGGTCGCTCGGGTCGGCATCATCGGCGCGGTCCGGGAGCCGCTCGCGGACATCCGCAAGAACGTGCAGTCCTGGTTCCTGTCCCGTCAGGAGAACAACATCCAGGCGTTGCAGTACCTGTTGGAGATCCACCCGGAGCTGCGGGCCAGCAACCGCGGCCACGCCCGCATCCTCGGCCAGATAGCCTTCGCGCACTCCTCCCTGGGGCACCGCCGTGAGGCGATCAAGGCAGCGACGAAGGCCATCGTCCGCTACCCCCTCGGGCCGCATGCCTACCTCGCGCTGGCGCAGGCGAGCACCGGGCTGGATCCGGTCGTCGCGCTCAAGGCGGCTCGCCTCACCGGGCGGGGGTTGTCGTGACGGCGTCGGCACACCTCCCCAACTTCCTGTATGCGGGGCCGGACAAGGCGGGATCGTCCTGGCTGCACGTGGCGCTCGCGCAGCACCCCCAGATCTTCCTGTCGCCCGCCAAGGACCTCTACTACTTCGACCGCTACTACGAACGCGGACCGGAGTGGTACGCCACGCAGTTTCGCGGCGCCACCGCAGCTCACCGGATCATCGGTGAGGTCTGCCCCGACTACCTGGCGTCACCGGAGGCGCCCAAGCGCATCGCCGCGGACCTCGGCACGCCGCGGATCATGGTGACCCTCCGCGAGCCTGCGCAGCGCGCGTTTTCCTCCTACCTCTACATGCTGAAGCACGGCGAGGGCGATCCGACCTTCCGCGAGACCCTCAGCTCGCGTCCCGAGCTGTTGGAGCATGGCCGCTACGCCACCCAGCTCGGCAGATATCTCGAGCACCACGACCGCGATCACCTTTTCATCGCCTTGTTCGATGACCTCCAGGCGGATCCCCAGGGTTTCGTCGCCCGGGTCTTCAGCTGGCTCGGGCTGGAGCCCCTGGCCCTGGACGAGTCGGCGCTCGAGAGCAGGCTCCCGGCAAGCAAGGCCCGCTTCGTGCCGCTGGCCAGAGCCATCCGGACCACAGCGAGGGTGGTCCGAGACCACAACGGGGCCAAGCTGGTGGGCCGGGTCAAGGGCTCCCCCCTGACGCACCGGCTCCTCTACAAGAAGCTGGGCGACCAGGCGCCGCGACTCTCCGAGGACGACGCCGCCTTCGTGCGCGAGCAGCTCGACGACGAGGTGCGACGGTTGGAGACAGAGTTCGGCGTTCCGGTCCTGGACCGCTGGGGATGGAGCGCATCATGAGCGTCCGCAAGAGCGTGCCGGAGCCGCTGCAACGGCTGGGCCGTCGTGGCTACGTCGCCACCGGTTCACTCACGCCCGGGGTCCGGGTGCTGCCCGACTTCATCCTGATCGGGGGGCAACGTTGCGGCACGACCTCGCTCTTTCGCGCCCTGATGGAACACCCGCAGATCGTGCGTCCGACCTTTCACAAGGGCATCAACTACTACGACGTCAACTACCACAGGGGCTTCGACTGGTATCGCGGTCACTTCCCGCTGCGGGCTGCCGCTCGGGCGCGCACGCGCGGTCACGGCCGCCCGGTGGTGTTCGAGGCGAGCGGCTACTACATGTTCCACCCGTTCGCCATCGAGCGGCTGGCCCGAGACCTTCCCGACGTCAAGCTCGTCGCGATGCTCCGTGACCCGGTGGAGCGCGCGTACTCGGCCTGGAAGCACGAGAGCGCGAGGGGATTCGAGTGGGAAGATTTCGATCGAGCACTCGCTCTGGAGGACGAGCGGCTCGTCGGTGAGTTCGACCGCATGAGGCGCGACCCCGCATACGAAAGCTTCACCCACCGGCACCACGCCTACCGACGCCGTGGTGACTACGCCGACCAGTTGGAGCACGTCCTGCAGGTCTTTC
>CAYRLV010000585.1:0-2360 GCA_964425155.1 uncultured Ornithinicoccus sp.
GGGGGAACCGCAGCTGCCCAGGACTAGGACAACGGGAGTTCGGGGTCACCGTCCGGGGAGGGCTGCGCCGGTGCGGCCGGTAGGGCACCGGCGACGGCCGCGATCGGCGAGGAGGCGGGCGAGCCCGAGCCGTCCCGCTTGCCGGTCGGTTCGGGCAGCTCGATCGCGACCCCGCTGGCCGCCGCCGCGCGAGCCGGTGTCGCGCCGGCCCAGCCCAGCAGCAGGGCGTCCTCGCCGCGCAGGAAACGGTGGCAGCGCACCCCGCCGGTGGCGCGGCCCTTCGCGGGGTACTCCTCGAACGGGGTGACCTTGAGCGATCCGGACTCGGTGCCGGGCAGCGAGCCGGACGAGCCGCTGACGGTGACGACCACGTTCTCGGCACCCGGGTCCACGGCCCCGAAGAACACCGCGCCGTCGTCGGTGCCGAGCTTGATCCCGGCGACGCCGCCGCCGCCACGGCCCTGCGGCCGCACGGCCGACGCCGCGAAGTGCAGCAGCTGGGCGTGCGCCGTCACGAACACGAGGTGTTCCTCGCCGGTCCGCAGGTCGACGGCGCCGACGACCGAGTCTCCGTCCTTGAGCGAGATGACGTCCCAGCTGTCCTTGTTGCCGGGGTGATCCGTCGTCACGCGCTTGACCACGCCGCGCGCCGTACCCAACGCCAGGCCGGGCCCGTCGGGGGCCAGGGAGACGAGGGCGAGCGGCTTCTCGTCCTTGGGCAGGTCGACGAACGCGCCCAGCGGGGCACCGCCGGACAGGGACGGCGCACCGTTGGTCGGCGGCAGCGTCGGCAGGTCGAGCGCGGACAGTCGGGCGACGCGGCCCGCCGAGGTGACCAGCCCGACATACCCACGGGCGGTGGTGCGGACCGCGGAGGTGACGGCATCGTGCTTGCGGCGGGAGCCCTCTGCGGACAGGGGATCCGCGGTGGTCGTGCGGGCGAGCAGCCCGGTCGAGGACATCAGCACCCAGCACGGGTCGTCGCTGACCTCGAGGGGCGTGGTCGCCGTGGCGGGCTGGCCGGCCGACTCGAGGAGCACGGTGCGCCGCGGGGTGCCGTGCTGCTTGGCCACCTCGGCCAGCTCGTCCGACACCGTCTTCAGCAGCAGCTTCTCGTCGTCGAGAATCGCTCGCAACGCTTCGATCTGGCGCTCGAGCTCGGACTTCTCGTCCTCCAGCTCGATCCGGGAGAACTTGGTCAGCCGGCGCAGCTGCAGGTCGAGGATGTAGGTGGCCTGCGCCTCCGACAGGTCGAAGACGCTCATCAGCCGCGTCCGCGCGGTGGCGGCGTCGTCGGACGACCGGATCAGCTGGATCACCTCGTCGATGTCCAGGATCGCGATGAGCAGACCCTCGACCAGGTGCAGCCGCTCCTCCCGCTTGGCCAGCCGGAACTCGCTGCGCCGCCGCACCACGTCGGTGCGGAACTCGAGGTAGACCTGCAGCAGCTCCTTGAGCCCCAGGGTGCGGGGCTGCCCGTCGACCAGGGTGACGTTGTTGATGCCGAAGTTGTCCTCCATCGGCGTCAGCTTGAACAGCTTCTCCAGGACGGCCTCGGGGTTGAAGCCGTTCTTGATCTCGATGACCAGCTGCAGCCCCTTGGCGCGGTCGGTGAGATCGGTGACGTTGCTGATGCCCTGGAGCTTCTTGGACTGCACCAGGTCCTTGATCTTCTCGATCACCTTCTCCGGGCCGATCGAGTAGGGGAGCTCGGTCACCACGATGCCCTTGCGCCGCGGGGTGACGTTCTCGATCCGGGTGGTGGCCCGGGTGCGGAAGCTGCCGCGGCCGGAGAGGTAGGCGTCGCGGATCCCCTCCAGCCCGACGATCTTCCCGCCACCCGGCAGGTCCGGGCCGGGCACGAACTTCATCAAGTCGTCCAGCGAGCACGTCGGGTGCTTGATCAGGTGCCGCAGTGCCCCGATCACCTCCACCAGGTTGTGCGGGGGCATGTTCGTGGCCATGCCGACCGCGATGCCGCTCGCGCCGTTGACCAGGAGGTTGGGGAAGGCGGCGGGGAGGACGTCCGGCTGGGTGCCCTGGTCGTCATACGTGGGGATGAACTCGACGGTGTTCTCGTCGAGCCCGCCGGTCATCAGCAGCGCCGCCGGGGCCATCCTGGCCTCGGTGTAACGGGGAGCGGCCGGCCCGTCGTCCAGTGAACCGAAGTTGCCGTGTCCGTCGACCAGCGGCAGCCGCATGGTGAACGGCTGGGCCATCCGCACGAGGGAGTCGTAGATCGACGCGTCGCCGTGCGGGTGGTACTTGCCCATCACCTCGCCGACCACGCGGCTGCTCTTGACGTGCGCCCTGTCGGGGCGCAGGCCGAGCTCGTTCATCGCGTAGAGGATGCGCCGCTG
>CAYRLV010000586.1:0-2348 GCA_964425155.1 uncultured Ornithinicoccus sp.
CCGAGCCTGCGCCGATCGCCCAGTGACACGTTGGCAAGCCCCATCCGCTGGCTCGGGGCGGGGCGTCTATCCGCCGCGAGTCGACCAGTTCATCGTCGGCGAGTCGTTGTTCGTCGGTGATCCGGCGCGACCAGTATCCAGCGAAGTCGTGGTTGAGCGGTTCGGGCTTGCCGATGCCGTCGTTGCCGTTGCGCATCACGTCGTCGATGAGGCGGTTGATGCGCCCCAGCACCTTCCGGTCCTGGGCTTGCCACCACAGACAGTCGTCCCAGGCGTTCACGTCCCAGATCAGCCGCATCCTCAGTCGGCGTCGAGCAGGTCGCGTGCCTGGCCGGCGCCTTCCTCGAGCCGCTCCATCGCGTCCAGCAGCCGGCGCGCCTTCGCGGGTGACCGCATGAGGTAGGCCGTCTCCCGCAGGGACTCGAAGTCTTCCAAGGACACGATGACCACCGGTACGTGTCCGGCGCGGGTGATGACCACTTCTTCGCGGTCATTGACGACGCCATCCAGCACTTCCGCGTAGCGGGCTCTGGACTCGGTGTAGCTCAACGTCTTCTCGTCTCCTGACGTGTACGGAGAACTGCACATTACGGCGATCTCGGTAGGCAAGCCATCGCGCGTGAAGCACGGCTCGCCCAGCATCAGCCGGGACTTGATCCCGCCCTACCGGCATCGGTGACCGCCGCGTCATACAGGCCTCGTCGGCGGTGGCTCTTCGGGCGCCGGTGGGGTGGTAGGGGCTAACGTGGCCTGATGGAGCATCCGGAGCCCGTTCGCGTGGTCCGTCATGCCGAACTGCTCGAGGCCGACCCGACCCCGGGGATGCTGCGTCGGCGTGCTTTCGAGTCGCCGGGCCTGTGGACGGGGCAGGTCGTGACCGAGCCTGGCGCCTTCTCCGGGTGGCACCACCATGACTCCAACATCTCCATGCTCTATGTCGTCCGGGGGGTGCTCCGACTCGAGTGCGAGGGTGTCGAGGGCTGGGTCGACGCCGTCGCGGGCGACTACGTTCGAGTGCCGGCGTTCACCGTGCACCGAGAATCGAACCCTGGCCGCGTGCCGTCCTTGGCCATCATCGCGCGGTCCGGTTGGGGCGTCCCGACGGTCAATGTGCCGCACGCCCCACCCCCGCACACCTGATACACCGCTCCTTGGCGCTGCGACTCCTCTGCCGGGGCTGGTATCTGCGGTACTCCGCTCGGTCCCCGCTTGTCACCGGCGTCGGCCTGAGTGCCGGCGGCGAGCTGCGTCCCTCACCGCTTGTCGACCGTTCGCGTCCGCCGCTGGTCGCTCGTGTGGCGTACTCCACCGTGTGCGGCTTTGCCGCCAGGCCTCGCAAGCAAGCACGGACCTGCATCCGACTTGCTCTTGCTCATCTCTCATGGCCTACTCCACAGCCTCGGCCAGGGCGTCACCCTCGCTGCTCCAAGCCCTCAAGGGGCGAGGCCTCGGAGCCGGATGGGTCGCGCACCAGCTTGCCCGTCCTGCGCCTCTCGAGCCCCTTGGCGGGGACGAGCGATCCAGCCACCGCCTATGAGGCGCTCAGCCCTCGGGCGTCCGACCCCGCCAGCGCAGGGGCTGCTCCGCATACTCCTCCAGGATGTGGGCGACCAGGCCGATGGTGCGGGCGATCTGGAAGAAGACCAGACCCGAGTCTGGCGGCATGCCTAAGGTCCGCATGGCGCAGGCGATCGCAAGATCGAAGTTGAGCCGGAGGCCCGAGTGGCGCTGCACCACGGCGGCCACGGCACGCAACGCCGCCAGATGCGGTTCAGCCTCTCGCACCTCCTCCAACCGCTCCAACAAGAGGCCAGCGCGTGGGTCCTGGTCGCGGTAGACCACGTGGCCGAAGCCCGGAACCCCTTGGTGGCGCGCCGTGCTGGCGGCAATCGCGCCCTCGACGTCGCCCGACTGCTCCACCTCGGCGAGCAGGTCATGCGCACCACGCGGCGCTCCGCCGTGGAGTGGGCCGGCCATCGTGCCGTAGGCCGCCAGCAGGCAGTCGTAGAACGAGGCTCGGGTCGACGCCGCCACTCGCGCGGCAATCGTCGAGACGGTGAGCCCGTGGTCCATGAGCGCGATGAGGAGCGTTTGCAGGCAGGCGATCTCGGCGTCCGACCCCGACCTCCCGGTCAGGGCCGTGAAGAGACGATCGGCCACCGTCGGCGCTGGCGACCGAGACCCCGCGGCCGATCCATCCACACCGACCACGTCCACGAGAGCGTCCACCAACCGCGTGGCAGCGGCCGCGACCTCGGCCGGGCTCCCCTCGTGGCGCAACGGATCGCGCGCAGCGATCAGCCCGGTCGCGATCGGCACCCGCCGCGTCAGCGGCACGTCAGCCAGCG
>CAYRLV010000587.1:0-2343 GCA_964425155.1 uncultured Ornithinicoccus sp.
TCTCGCTGCTGCCCGGCAAGGACGGCCTGCTGCACATCTCCGAGGTGCGCAAGCTGGTCGGCGGCAAGCGGATCGACGCGGTCGAGGACGTGCTCTCCATCGGCCAGAAGATCCAGGTCGAGCTCAAGGAGATCGACCCGCGCGGCAAGCTGTCGCTGGCCGCGGTGCTGTCCGACGACCCCGCGTCGGCGACCGAGGCCCCGGCGGCCCCCGCTGCCGAGGAGGGTTCCGACGACGCCGGTGAGGGCGCCTCGAGCGCTTCGGACGAGTCGGGCTCCGGCGACCGGCCGCGCCGCAACCGCAACCGGCGCCGTCACGGCAAGCAGGGCGGCAACCGGCACGGTGGCGACCACGGCCACGGTGACAGCGCCGCCCCGGCCTCCTCGGAGGACGCCGCCGGCTGAGCAGGCGACACAGGCACGACACCAGGCTCGGTGATCTCCCGAGCGTCAGGTGCGGCCCGGCATACCGTCTTGGGTGTGCCGGGCCGCGCTCGTCCCCGGCCCCTTGCGCCCCATGAGGACTCGCGGGTGCGGCCTCATCGGGCACGATAGACAGCGGCGCAGAGCAGCGCCCGGCGCACGACGGCGAAGGGAGGGGGAGTGGGAGTCGCAGCGCGGCTGGACCGGTACCAACGGCGGCATCCCTGGGTGGGGTTCCCGCTCGCGGTCGTCTACAAGTTCTTCGACGACCAGGGGGTCTACCTGGCGGCGCTGATCACCTACTACGGCTTCTTGTCCCTCTTCCCGTTGCTGCTCCTGCTCTCCTCGGTGCTGGGCTTCCTGCTGGAGGGCAACCCGGGGCTGCAGCAGGAGATCTTCGACTCGGCGCTGGGCCAGTTCCCCGTGATCGGGCAGCAGCTCGGCCAGCCCGAGGGGCTGACCGGGAGCGTGACGGCCGTGGTGGTCGGTGCACTGGTCGCGCTGTTCGGTGCCCTGGGGGTCGCCCAGGCCCTGCAGAACGCGATGAACGTCTGCTGGGCCGTGCCCCGCCACCGTCGGCCGAACCCGATCCGGGCCCGGCTGCGCAGTCTGCTGGTGATCTGCACGACCGGGCTCGCGCTGATCGGCACCACCGTCCTGTCGGCGCTGGGTGCGCGCGCCGACGCCTACGGCATCAACCTGGGCTGGTTCGGCGGGTTCCTGCTCACCGCCGCGTCCGTCCTGGTCTACGCCGGCGTCTTCGCGCTGATCTTCCGCATCTCGACCGCGCGCCGCCAGACGTGGCTCGACCCCTTGCCCGGCGCCCTGATCGCGGCGATCATCTGGCAGGCGCTGCAGTCCTTCGGAACCTCGTTCGTCGGGAACACGGTGAGCAACTCGAGCGACACCTACGGCGTCTTCGCCCTGGTGCTGGGTCTGATGGCGTGGATCTTCCTCGCGGCCATCGGGGTCGTCCTGTCGGTCGAGCTCAACGCGGTGCGGGCCAAGCGGCTGTACCCCCGGGCGCTGCTCACGCCGTTCACCGACGACGTCCAGCTGACCGAGGCCGACGAGCGCGCCTATCGCGGGTCGGCTCGCGCGCAGCAGCTCAAGGGCTTCCAGTCGGTCCGGGTCACCTTCAACAAGCAGGACCGGGGACGGGAGAACGAGATGCCAGGGGGGCAGCAGCAGTCCGGAGCTGACGGCACGGGATCGGCCGGCGGATGACGGCTCGGACCCACGTCAGAAGCGCAGCGTCGCCGTTCCGTGGTAGGTGATCCGCGTGCTGTCCGGGAAGCCGCGAGGCGGCTCTCGCTACGAGGTGCCGAGGAAGGTTCGCGTGACCTCGAGCTGCGCCCGGTGTCGGGCTGCCGGCGCGTCGAAGACGAGCCGACGGTCCGCGAGGATCCCGTCCGCGGGAAAACCGTCCGTCCGGACCGCGGGGTCGGATCCGGACAGTCGCTCGCGGGCCTCTCGCGGGTGGAGCCGGTAGGCGACCTGGGCTCGGTTCCGGTCGATGCTCTTCCATGGGGCGCCGGCGTCCAGCCAACCCCAGGACATGCTCTGGCTGGAGTCGAGATCCAGGACCACCCAGGTACGGCCGGCCTTCGTCCAGCCCGGGCCCTCGACGTAGGGCACCGCGAGCACTTCCTCGGCGCGACAGGTCGCCGTGCCCGCGAGACTGCGCCGGTCAGGCGCCCGGCTCGCGCGGGTGCAGGATGCCGTGGTGTCCCGCCACTCGTCGCGCTCGTAGAACGGGGCCGCGGCACCGGACTCCACGGTCTGCCGGGCAGGGTGGGCCGTCTGGGTCAGGCCGTCGTAGGTCACGGCGAAGGTGACCTCGTGCGGGCGCCCCTCGACCGCCATGAACACGTGCCCGGCGTCGGTCCCCTCGCGGTCCGTGACCGGGTAGCGCCGACCG
>CAYRLV010000588.1:0-2342 GCA_964425155.1 uncultured Ornithinicoccus sp.
CACAGCGACCGTCGCTGGGACGAGCGGGTGCTGCACTCGCTCACGCTGCTGGAGGAGGAACTCGACGGGCTGTGCCGCGAACTCGCCTCGCACCTGCAGCGATTCGAGGGCTACCGCGAGCGCTACGCCACGGCCCTGGCCCGCGCCAAGGACGGCGACGACCGCTTCGTCGACTCCCCCGAGGTGGAGTCCTGCCACACCGTGTGGATCCAGTTCCACGAGGACCTGCTCGCGACCCTGGGCATCCCGCGCGGCTCCGACACCTGAGCGCCGGCGACCGACACGACACGCAACGGCGCCGGGCCGGGACCACGCAGGTCCCGACCCGGCGCCGTGGGGTGCGGCCGCAGCCGAGTGCTCAGCGGCTCAGTTGTACTGGGAGCCGGGGTGGTAGCGCTTCACCAGGTGCAGGGTGTTGCGGTCGGTGTGGTGCATCTCCTTGCCGATCGCGGTCAGCCGCAGCAGCAGGTCGGACGTGTAGGAGAAGGTCCCGTCGTCCTTGAAGGTGAAGGTGCTCGTGAAGTCCTTGATCTCCGCGCGCTCCATCAGGTACTTGTTCTGCAGGATGCCGTATGACGGGTCGCCCGGCTTGGCGTCGAAGTGCAGCTCGGTGTCGCGCGGCCCGGCGTCGGAGCCGGCGAGGATCGCGATGCCACGGCCGAACACCACGTTGCGGATGACCTGGCCGTTGACCCGGTCCCAGAGCAGGAAGCCGACCTCGTCGTGGAACGGGTCCATGGCCTCCTCGCCGTGCCGCCACGCGGTCATCGAGTAGTGCAGGCCCCACAGCGTCTGCTGACCGTTCTCCTGGATGGGGATCGGCTTGAACTCCGCCTTCTCGAAGTACGAGGTCTCGGAGGTCTCGTCCTCCTTGTTGTGGTACGAGAGGTCGATCCCCTCGTCGCCTTCCCACTCCCCCACCAGTGGCGTCAACGGCCCCAGCTTCTGCGGACCCTGGACCACCGTCATCTGCTCACGCTCCTTCGCGCCGATTGCTCTCTTCCACACCGTCAAGACTGGAAGCTTTCAAGAATCCTTTTGCACTATAGCGCCCGGGAAAAAGAGGCCGCGTGCGGGTCCTCGGCCGGTGGCCGAGACGGAGACGATTTCGATTTGGAATGCCTGAACGGTGGGAGGACAGTGGTGGGGTGACTCCAGCCTCCGGTTCCGCTGCTTCGGCACGGGCCGGGACGGCATACGGGCTCACCGCCTATGTCCTCTGGGGCGCGTTCCCGCTCTACTTCAAGGCGCTCGAGCCGGGCGGCGCGTTCGAGATCCTCGCGCACCGGATCCTGTGGGCGCTGGTCTTCTGCGGCGTCGTGCTGGCGGCGCGGCGCGACCTCGGCTGGATCAAGCCGGCGCTCGGCTCGTGGCGCGGCTTCGTCTCGCTGACCCTGGCGAGCGTGTTCATCGCGGGGAACTGGACGATCTACCTCGTCTCGGTGATGAGCGGGCACGTCACGCAGGCGGCGCTCGGCTACTTCCTCAACCCGCTCGTCACGGTGGGGCTCGGCGTCGTCATCCTGCGCGAGCGGCTGCGGCCGTTGCAGTGGCTGGCCGTCGGGACCGGCGTCGTGGCCGCGGTCTACCTCTGCATCGCCTACGGGCGGCCGCCGTGGCTGTCCTTCTGCCTGGCGTTCAGCTTCGCGATGTACGGCCTGATGAAGAAGCGGATCGGCACCTCGCTCGGCGCGCTCCCCGGCCTGACCGCCGAGGCCGGCATCCTCGCCATCCCGTCGGCGATCATGCTGCTCGTCCTCACCCTGCAGGGGTCGACGACGTTCACCGTGGACGCGCCGTGGCACGCCCTGCTGCTCGCGTCGACCGGCGCCGCGACCGCGATCCCGCTGGTGCTGTTCGCCGCCGCGGCCCGGCGGGTGCCGCTGGTGAGCATCGGGCTGATGCAGTTCATCACCCCGGTGCTGCAGCTGCTCTGCGCGGTGCTGCTGCTCGGCGAGACGCTGTCGACCAGCCGGTGGATCGGCTTCGGCATCGTCTGGTTGGCGCTGATCATCCTCACGGTCGACTCGGTGTCGTCGGCTCGCTCGCGGTCGCGCCGGCTGGCGCGGGCTGCGGAGAGTGCTGCGGTGTGACCTCGGCGGTCGTCGTGGTCGGCGCGACCACCGGAGTGTCCGAGGTCTCCGCAGTCCCTGGTGTCGACGCGGTGCGCCGGCCGGGGAGCGCGAGCGCGGGGATGACCGCGGGGACGGTCAGGGCCACCGCCCACCAGAACGCGCCGTGGAAGGCACCGAGCACGCCGCCCGCGAGCATCGACTGGAGGGCCACCGCCACGATCGCGGTGCCGAACGACGCGCCGACCTGCTGGGCGATGCGGGTGTTCA
>CAYRLV010000589.1:0-2341 GCA_964425155.1 uncultured Ornithinicoccus sp.
GCCACCGCTCCGGCGAGACCGAGGACACCACGATCGCCGACCTGGCCGTCGCCACGAACTGCGGCCAGATCAAGAGCGGCGCCCCGGCCCGCTCCGAGCGGGTGGCGAAGTACAACCAGCTGCTGCGCATCGAGGACGAGCTCGACGACGCCGCGGTGTATGCGGGGGCCGGAGCCTTCCCGCGGTTCCGGGCGCAGGGCTGAGGGGCTGCGGGGCCGGATGCCAGGCAACAGCAGGCCCGGGGGGTCGTCGCCACGCGCGCGGCGGACCGGCCCGGCGCGGTCACGACCGAGCGGCTCACGCTCCCGCGCGGGAGCGTCGCGGCCGTCGTCGACGCGTCGCTCCGCGCCGACGCGCGGCACCGGCGCGACCCGTCGGCCTGCCACGGGCCGTGCCCCGCGCAGTGAACGGCAGGAGGCCGAGCGGCCGCGGTCGGTGCGCCGGCTGGTCATTCTCGGCGTTCTCATCACCTTCTGCGCGGTGATTCTCGCCCCGACCCTGCGCGCCTACGTCCACCAGCGCAGCCAGATCTCCTCGCTGCAGGACCAGATCTCGCACCAGAAGTCGACGGTCTCCGAGCTGCGGGCCGAGAAGAAGCGGTGGAAGGATCCGGCCTACGTCGAACAGCAGGCGCGCGAGCGGCTGAAGTTCGTCAAGCCGGGGGAGACGCAGTACACGACGATCGACGGCGACACGTCCAAGGACGAGCCCGCCCAGCAGTCCGGGATCGCGAGCGTCCCGGACGAGGACCGGTCCACGCGACCCTGGTACGGCGAGGTCTGGGAGTCGGTCGTGATCGCCGACTCCGGAGCGACCAAGCCCGCGGCCGAGCCGGACGACAAGCCCGCGCCACCGCCGGTGCGTGACACCAAGAGCGGCAAGAAGTGACCGAGCGTCGCGGCGAGGTCGATGACGTCGACCTCGCCGCCGTCGAGGTGCAGCTGGGCCGTCCCCCGCGAGGTGTCGCCGAGGTGGCCCACCGGTGCCCCTGCGGCCGACCCGACGTGCTGCGCACCTTGCCCCGGCTGCCCGACGGCACACCGTTTCCCACCACCTTCTACGCGACCTGTCCCAAGCTGACCGGGGCGATCAGCACGCTCGAGGCCAGCGGGTTGATGAAGGAGATGACCGAGCGCCTCGGCGAGGACGAGGCGCTCGCCGCCGCCTACCGCGCGGCGCACGAGGACTACCTGCGTCGTCGGGCCGAGCTGGGTGAGGTCCCCGAGATCGACGGTGTCTCCGCCGGCGGGATGCCCACCCGGGTCAAGTGCCTCCACGTCCTGATCGCCCACACCCTGGCCGTCGGACGCGGTGTCAACCCGCTCGGCGACGAGGCGCTCGACGCCCTGGACGACTGGTGGGCGCGAGGCTCGTGCGTCCCCGAGGACCCGACCCCGTGACGCGCGTCGGCGCGATCGACTGCGGCACCAACTCGATCCGGCTGCTCGTCGCCGACGTCGACCCCGAGTCGGGACTGCTCACCGATGTGCTGCGCCGGATGGAGATCGTGCGCCTCGGGCACGGCGTCGACCGCACCGGGGAGATCGCGCCCGAGGCGATGGCCCGCACCCTGGCGCAGGCGGACGAGTATGCGGGGCAGTGCCGTGACCTCGGCGCGGAGCGGGTGCGCTTCGTCGCCACCTCCGCCTCCCGGGACGCGCGAAACGCCGCGGAGTTCGTCGCCGGGGTGCGTGAGGCGTTCGCGGCGTTCGGGACCTCACCGGAGGTGGTGACCGGTGACGAGGAGGCCTCGCTGTCGTTCCAGGGCGCGACCGGCGAGCTGCGTGCCCGCGGGGTCCCCGGGCCCTACCTGGTGGTGGACCTGGGCGGTGGGTCGACCGAGTTCGTCCTCGGGACGGACGACGTGGAGCAGGCGCGGTCGGTGGACGTCGGGTCGGTCCGGATCACCGAACGCCACCTGCACGGCGACCCGCCGACGGCCGACGAGATCGAGGCAGCGATCGCCGACATCGACGCCGCGCTCGATGTCGTCGCCGAGACGGTCGCGCTCTCCCGCACCCGCACCCTGGTCGGCTTGGCCGGCTCGATCACCACGATCACCGCCCACGCGCTCCGGCTGCCTCGCTACGACTCGGCGCGCATCCACGGCACCGAGCTGCCCGTCGACGGGATGGTCGCGGCCTGCGAGGACCTGCTGCACCTGCGTCGCGAGGGCCGAGCGGCGCTGCCGTACCTGCACCCCGGCCGGGTCGACGTGATCGGTGCGGGGGCCCTCATCTGGCGCCGGGTGATCGAGCGGGTGCAGGCCCAGGCCGGCATCGCCACGACGGTGACCTCCGAGCACGACATCCTCGACGGCATCGCCCTCTCCCTCGGCTAA
>CAYRLV010000590.1:0-2339 GCA_964425155.1 uncultured Ornithinicoccus sp.
CGCAGCACCGGCAGGCCGCGCTCGCGGGCCACCTCGGCCCCGTCCGGGCCGTACTCCAGCGGGCTGGCCCGCCAGCCGAGGTCGCGCAGCACGCGGGTGTTGCCGCCGCCCGCCGCACCGATGTCGACCGCGCACCCGGGCGCGAGGTCGCGCACCATCCGGCGCAGCAGGTGACGGCGCTCCGCATACCACCAGTGGGTGTCCTCCAGCGCCGCGAGCTTGCGGACCTCCGTGCCTTCCACAGTCCCCCATCCTGCCCTGCTCCGGGGAATCTTCGTGAGGTTCCGGCCCCTCACAGGGCGCCACACCTCACGATGATTCCTCGCGAAGATTCCCCACCGGAGCGGAGTATGGCGGCTCGTCCGGTCAGGCCCGGACCTGACCGTCGCCCTCGACGACCCACTTGGTGGTGGTCAGTTCGGGCAGTCCCATCGGCCCGCGGGCGTGCAGCTTCTGGGTGGAGATGCCGATCTCGGCGCCGAAACCGAACTCGCCGCCGTCGGTGAAACGGGTGGACGCGTTGACCATCACCGCGGCCGCGTCCACCTCGGCGACCCAACGGCGGGCGGCGGCACGGTCCTCGGTGACGATCGCCTCGGTGTGCCCGCTGCCGAAGCGGCGCACGTGCTCGAGCGCGTCGTCGAGGTCGTCCACCACGCGGGCGGACAGCTCCAGCGCGAGGAACTCGGCGGCGTAGTCGTCGTCGGTGGCGGGCGCGCCGTCGACCCCCGCCTGCTCGGCCAGCCGGACGACCTGCTCGTCCCCGTGCACCCGCACCCCGGCCGTGCCGAGCTCGGCCAGCACCTTGGGCAGGAACTCCTCGGCCACCGACCGGTGCACGAGCAACGACTCGGCCGCGTTGCAGACGCTGGGCCGATGGGTCTTGGAGTTCACCGCGATCGCGAGCGCCTTGTCGAGGTCGGCTCCGGCGTCGACGTAGACGTGGCAGTTGCCGACCCCGGTCTCGATCACCGGCACCGTCGACTCCTCCACCACGGTGCGGATCAGGTCGGCCCCACCGCGCGGGATCACCACGTCGACCAGACCGCGGGCACTCATCAGTGCCCGCGCGGCATCGCGCCCACCCTCGTCGAGCAGGCAGACGGCGTCCGGGGGCAGGCCCTGCTCGGCGAGCCCGGCGCGAAGCACGCCGACCAGGGCGCGGTTGCTCGACGCGGCCGCCGAGCCGCCGCGCAGCACGACCGCGTTGCCGCTCTTGAGCGCGATGCCGGCCGCGTCCACGGTGACGTTGGGGCGGGCCTCGTAGATCATCCCGACCACGCCCATCGGCACCCGGATCTGCCGGATCTGCAGGCCGTTCGGCAACGTCGACCCCCGCACCACCTCGCCGACCGGGTCGGGCAGCCGGGCCAGGTCGCGCAGCGCCTGGGCGACGCCGGCCACCCGCCGCTCGTCCAGCCGCAGCCGGTCGAGCAGTGCCTCCGACAACCCACCCTCGCGGCCGCGGTCGAGATCCTGCCGGTTCGCCTCCAGCACGTCCGGCGTGGCGGCGACGAGCGCGTCGGCCAGCGCCTCCAGCGCCGCGTCCTTGGCTCCCCGGGACAGCAGCGCCAGCCGCCGCGCCGCTGCACGGGCCGCCGTGGCGACCTGCGCCACCTGGGCGACCACGGCCGGGTCGATGCGTGCTGCCTTCGCCATGGTCCGAGCGTATGCCGGGCCCGCGCCATACGCTCCGACGTCCCACCATCCGACCGCTCCCGGCGCGGAGCAGTGATCTATTTGACACGGTTTTGTTCTGGTTTATTCGGTGCTTGCGGAGCAGCATGGGAGATGCCCGGGACGCCTCGGGGCAGCTCGCCCGGGCGAAACGCACCTCTCCCGGCTGTCCCCTCATGAGGAGTCCCGATGCCCAGCATCCTTCGTCGATCCCGGCCCACCCAGACCCCCGAGCAGCGCGCCCGGCAGGACCAGCTCTCGCGCGCCCGCTCACGCCTCGCCCAGGCTCGCGTCGACTACGCCATGGCGTTCGACACGCACGCGACCGTGGGCGTGATCCGGCACCGCTACCACCGGCTCAGCGACGCCTACCGCGACGCGATCACCGCGGCGATGGCGGTCGAGCACGATCGGAAGGGGTCCGCCCGCGCCGAGCTGGAGGAGCTGCGCCGGCAGCGGCAGCGGCACCTGCTGGCCGCCCCGGCCGGGGTCCTGCTGCCGGTGTCGGTGCGACCGCGCTCCAACGCCGCCTACGGGCCGCTGATCCCCGGCATCGACTTCGACCCGGACGACCCGATGGTCGGTCCACCCACCGGGCGCGAGTTCGGTGACGACCTGCCGGCCCTGCTCGACACCGTCACCGCTCGCCGCGGCGCCTGACG
>CAYRLV010000591.1:0-2335 GCA_964425155.1 uncultured Ornithinicoccus sp.
GAGGTCAACGAGGAGTGGAACTGCGACAAGGGCCGCTGGGCGTTCACCTACGCCCAGGGCGCCGACCGGATCACCGAGCCCCTGGTGCGCGGCGAGGACGGCTCGCTGCGCGTCGCGGGCTGGCCCGAGGCCCTCGAGGTGGCCGCGCGTGGCCTGGACGCCGCCCGCGCCGCCGGAGGCGCCGGGGTGCTCGTCGGCGGCCGGGTGAGCAGCGAGGACGCCTACGCCTACAGCAAGTTCGCCCGCACGGTGCTGCAGTCCAACGACATCGACTTCCGCGCCCGGCCGCACTCGGCGGAGGAGGCGGAGTTCCTCGCCGGCCACGTGGCCGCGACCAGCCGCACGGTCACCTACGCCGACCTCGAGTCGGCCCAGGCGGTCCTGCTGGTCGGCTTCGAGCCGGAGGAGGAGTCGCCGATCGTCTTCCTGCGGCTGCGCAAGGCGGCCCGCAAGAACAAGATGCGGCTCTTCGGGGTGGCGCCGTTCGCGACCCGCGGGCTGACCAAGGCCGGCGGCACGCTGATCAGCGCCGCGCCCGGCACGGAGACCGAGGTGCTGCGGGCGCTCGCCGGCGGTCACGAGGACGTCCCCGAGATCGCCGAGGCCGCGACCGCGCTGCGCGGTGACGCGGTGATCCTGGTCGGCGAGCGCCTGGCCGGGGTGCCCGGTGCCCTGTCGGCTGCGACCGCGCTCTCCGCCACCACCGGGGCCAAGCTGGCCTGGGTGCCGCGCCGGGCCGGTGAGCGCGGTGCGCTCGAGGCCGGCGCGCTGCCCGCACTGCTGCCCGGCGGGCGGCCGGTGTCCGACTCCGCCGCGCGCAGCGAGCTGGCCTCGGCGTGGAGTGTGCCGGACGTGCCCGCGCGTCCCGGCCGGGACACCTCGGGGATGGTCGCTGCCGCCGCCTCCGGCGAGCTCGCGGCACTGGTGGTCGGCGGGGTCGACCCCGACGACCTGCCCGACCCTGCTGCGGCCCGCGCGGCGTTGGAGCACTCCTTCGTCGTCTCGCTGGACCTGCGCGAGTCACCGGTCACGCCGTATGCGGACGTGATCCTCCCGGTCGCGGCCCACCAGGAGAAGACCGGTTCGTTCGTCGACTGGGAGGGCCGGGTCCGCCCGTTCGAGCGGGCCATCACCAGCAACAACATGAGCGACTACCGCGTGCTCGACCTGCTGGCCGCCGAGCTGGGTGAGTTCCTCGGCACCCGCACCGCCGAGCAGACCCGGGCCGAGATGCGTTCCCTCGGCGCCTGGGAGGGCGAGCGGACCCCGCTGCCCGACCACGCCGCGGTCTCGCCCGCCAGCCCGTCCGAGGGCGAGGCCGTGCTGGCGACCTGGCACGCGCTGCTCGACTCCGGCCGGATGCAGGACGGTGAGCCGTTCCTCGCCGGCACCGCGGCCCGACCGGTCGCCCGGCTGTCAGCGGCGACGGCGGCGTCGATCGGCGTGGCGGAGGGCGAGCTCCTCGCCGTCTCCACCGAACGTGGCACCATCAACCTGCCGCTCGTCGTCGGCGAGATGCCGGACCACGTCGTCTGGCTGCCCACCAACTCACCGGGTTCGGCCGTGCGGGCGACCCTCGGCGTCGACGCCGGCGCCGTGGTCTCGATCAGCAAGGGTGATGAACAGTGAGCATGCTCGGTGCGCTCGACCCCGGCACCGTCCACGCCCTCGGCGGGATGGTCCCCACGGCCGACAACCCGGTGGCCGACTTCAGCGACACCCCGTGGTGGCTGTCGCTGATCAAGGCGGTGCTGCTGTTCGTCATCCTGCTCCTGCAGACCCTCATCGTGATCTGGTTCGAGCGTCGCGTCATCGGCCGGATGCAGCAGCGTCCCGGCCCCAACCGGGTCGGCCCGTTCGGCCTGCTCCAGACGCTCGCCGACGGCATCAAGCTGGCGCTCAAGGAGGACCTCACTCCCAAGAACGCCGACAAGCTGATGTTCGTGCTGGCGCCGATCATCGCCGGGTCGATGGCGTTCGTGTCGTTCGCGATCATCCCGCTCGGCGGCGAGGTGTCGATGTTCGGGCACCGCACGCCGCTGCAGCTGACGGACACCCCGGTGGCCGTGCTGCTGGTGCTCGCGGTCGCCGGTATCGGCGTCTACGGCACCGTGCTCGCCGGCTGGTCGTCCGGCTCGACCTACCCGCTGATCGGTGGGCTGCGCTCGACGGCGCAGGTGATCTCCTACGAGATCGCCATGGGCTTGGCGCTGGTCGCGGTGTTCATCTACTCCGGCTCGATGTCCACCAGCCAGATCGTGGCCAGCCAGAACGGCCTCTGGTACATCATCCCGGCGTTCTTCTCGTTCATCGTCTACGTCATCACCATGGTGGG
>CAYRLV010000592.1:0-2327 GCA_964425155.1 uncultured Ornithinicoccus sp.
GGCCTGTACGCCATGCGGCGTCTGAACCGGCGCACGGCGCTGCGCTCACGCAACCCCGGCCGGACCGTGATCGCCCCGAGCGAGGACCTGGCCAGCGTGGACAGGACGATCAGCCAGGTCGGCTCCAGCACGACGGTCACCGTGGAGTGGATGGACCAGGCGCTGCGGCGCCTGGCCGCGAGGATGGCGGGCGCGACCATGCCGAGCGTCGCCGCGGTCGAGCTGACCGGTGAGGCGATGACCCTCCACCTGGCCGAGGAGATGGAGGGGCCGGCTCCGTGGACCTGTAGCGAGGACCGGAAGCGGTGGACCTTGACCACGGACATCGCACTGGAGCACGTCGGTCCCGAGGTCACCGATCAGGTGGCGCCGTACCCCCTTCTGGTCACGATCGGCAGCGACGGCGACGGCAAGCCGTGGTGGCTCCTCAACCTCGAGGACACGACGCTGGTGATCACCGGCGATTCCACGGCAGGGGTCGCTCTGGCGCGCTACCTCGCCGCCGAGGTGGCCGTCAACGCGTGGTCGCACGGCTCACGGGTGCATCTGCTCGGGGTCGGCGAAGAGCTCGAGGGACTGAACCCGGAACGGATGTCCATCCACGACCAGGACGAGGACCCGGCCGCAGAGATCCTGCTCGACACCATCGAATCCTCGGAGCGTGCAGCAGAGATGTCCGGTGACGTGGTCTCGCTGCGCGCCGCGGGCGCAGGCGAGGACACGTGGCCGGCGCGAGCACTGATGGTCGACGGCGGCCGTGGAGGGCAGACGCTGGGGCATCTGGAGTCCACGGTTCGGGCCGTGCGCCGCAGCGGCACCGGCGTGATCCGCCTCGGCGGTGACGTCGGCGAGGGGACCGTGCTCAACGTCGATGCCAGCGGCCGGGTCCGTCTGCCGGGCGCTGGACTGGACGTACAGGGGGTGGGCCTTAGCGCCGAGGAAGCCACGGCGTGTGCCCGGCTGGCGATGGAGTACCGGCGCATCGATGAAGTGCCGATCCCCGCCGTCGAGGAGCCCAGCCGCGACTGGGAGCCCTGGAGCGACTGCGCAGGGGCGCTGCGGGAGGAACACACCCTGGCCCGGGAGAGCGCAGCGGAGGAGCCTCCCGCGACCACCACGACGGTCCTGCCCGAAGAGGACGACATTTACCTCCAGGTGGGTGCGACCACCAAGGAGGACCTGCAGCGCCTCTCGCCGAGGGTCGAGGAAGACGTCACCGAGCAAGTCCAGGCCGACGACCCCACGCTGGACGCGGATCTGGCCGCGTGGCACTCGGATCACTGCGAGGTGCCTCGGGTCCGACTGCTCGGTCCGGTCAGCGTCACTCCGGTCAACGGTCGAGCGGCGACCGAGCGGAAGGCATACCGGACCGAAGTGGTCAGTTACCTCGCGCTGCATCCCAATGGGGTCACCAAGGATCAGGTACAGACGGATTTCGATGTGTCCGAGAACCGTGCCCGCACGATCATCAACCAGGCCCGTGACTGGCTGGGGACCCACCCGCGGACCCAGGAGAAGCACGTGCCGGACGCGCGGCGGGGACCAGCTGCGCAGAAGCGGGGCGTGCCGGTCTACGAACTGGTGGACGTGCTCGTAGACGCCGACCTCTTCCGCCGGCTGCGGGTACGGGGACAAGCGCGGGGCGCGGCCGGACTGGAGGACCTGCAGTCGGCTCTGTCGTTGGTCGAGGGACGCCCCTTCGACCAACTGCGCCCCGGCGGCTGGTCGTGGCTGACGGAAGGGGAGCGGTTGGACGAGGTCCTCACCCACGGGATCGTGGACACAGCCCACCTGCTGACCACCGCGGCGCTACAGGCAGGCGATCTGCGGGCGGCCCGCGCCGCGACCGAGACTGCGCGGATGGCCGCCCCGTATGAACAAATACCCGAGTTGGACCTCGCTCGGATCGCCGAGGCCGAGGGCGACCAGGACGAGGCGGAGGAGATCGTGCGCGCCGTCTGCAACACCCCCGACGACGAGGGCCCCCCGCACGACCTGCCCGAGCGCACCCGCACGGTCATGGACGCCAAGGACTGGGGCAAGCCCCAGCGCCGGGCCAGCTAGAGCGAGTCACTGTCGGAGGTGTGGGATATCAAGGACGACATGAGCGATCTTCGAGGGACTTTCGCGCAGGTGAGGACACGAGAGGCAGCCGCCAAGGCGTCTCGTGTCGATGCCAACGCCAGCGCGCAGGCGTCGACGCTCGGCGAGTTGGCCCGACAGCGCTTCCAGGAGGACGAGGAGGCCAAGCGCGCCGAAGCGGCAGCGCGGCAGCAGGCGCACGAGGAGCTGCGCGAGGAGTACCTGCGACGAGTCGCAGAACGCGG
>CAYRLV010000593.1:0-2323 GCA_964425155.1 uncultured Ornithinicoccus sp.
CTGGACAAGGTCGGCACCTTCGGGATGATCCGGTTCTGCCTGCAGCTGTTCCCGGACGCGAGCCGGTGGGCGACCCCGGTGGTCATCGTGCTCGCGGTGATCTCGGTGCTCTACGGCGCGCTGCTCGCGATCGGACAGACCGACATGATGCGGCTGATCGCCTACACCTCGGTGAGCCACTTCGGCTTCATCGTGCTGGGCATCTTCGCGATGACGTCCGTCGGCGGCTACGGCTCGGCCCTCTACATGGTCAACCACGGGTTCACGACCGCCGCGCTGTTCCTGCTGGCCGGCATGCTGATCCACCGCCGGGGCTCGAAGTTCATCCCCGACTACGGTGGCTGGCAGCGCATCACACCGGTCATCGCCGGCGTGTTCCTGCTGTCCGGCATGTCCACGCTCGCGCTCCCGGGCCTGAACTCGTTCGTCTCGGAGTTCCTCGTCCTGGTGGGCACCTTCGAGCGCTACAAGGCGGCCGCGATCATCGCGACGCTGGGCATCATCCTGGCCGCCCTCTACATCCTGCTCTGGTACATGCGGACCATGACCGGTCCCAAGCCGGAGAGCTACTCCGAGACCAAGGACATGAGCCACCGCGAGCGCTGGGTCGTCGCGCCGCTCATCGTCCTGATGCTCGGGCTCGGGTTCTACCCGAAGCCGGTCCTGGATGTGATCCGGCCGTCCGTCAACACGACGCTGCAGCACGTGGGCGTCACCGACCCGCCGCCGTCCGTCGGCACCGCTGAGGGGAGCGACCAGTGATCACCGCGTTGAGCACGGCCGTGCCGACGGACTTCGTCATGACCCAGATCAGCTATGCCGCCGTGCTGCCCATGCTGATCGTGTTCGGTGGCGCCCTGATCGGCGTGATCATCGAGGCGTTCGCCCCGAAGCAGTTCCGGCACGAGGCGCAGGTGACGCTGACCCTGCTGACCCTGGTCGCGGCCCTGATCGCGATCGCGTTCAGCGCCCGCGACCACCAGGGGGTCACCGCCGGTGGCGCGGTCGTCATCGACGCACCCGCGCTGATCTTCCAGGGTGCCGTCGTCGCGCTGTCGGCGGTCGGCGTGCTGGCGATGGCCGAACGGTTCACCGCGGACGAGGCCGACGCGTTCACCCAGTCCGGCGCGGCCGTGCCCGGCTCGGCGCGGGAGGCCGCGGCGGTGCGGTTGGGCGCGACCTCCACCGAGGTCTTCCCGCTCACCCTGTTCGCGGTCGTCGGGATGATGCTCTTCCCGGCCTCCGGCGACCTGCTGGTCATGTTCGTCGCCCTCGAGGTGCTCTCGCTGCCGCTCTACATCCTGTCCGGGCTGGCCCGGCGCCGGCGGCTGCTGTCGCAGGAGGCGTCGCTGAAGTACTTCCTGCTGGGAGCCTTCTCGTCCGCCTTCTTCCTGTTCGGCGCCGCGCTGATCTACGGGTATGCGGGGTCGCTGAACCTGTCCGAGATCGCCACCGCCGTGCAGGCTCGTGCCGGCATGGACGGTCTGCTCATCCCCGGCGTGCTGTTGGTCGTGATCGGCCTGCTGTTCAAGGTGGGTGCGGCACCGTTCCACGCCTGGACGCCGGACGTCTACCAGGGCGCGCCCAGCCCGGTCACCGGGTTCATGGCGGCCGGCACCAAGGTCGCCGCCTTCGGCGCCCTGCTGCGCGTCCTCTACGTCGCCTTCGAGGGCGTGCGGTGGAACTGGACGCCGATCCTGTGGGCCGTCGCCATCCTCACCATGGTCGTCGGTGCCGTGCTGTCGGTGCCGCAGACCGACATGAAGCGACTGCTCGCCTACTCCTCGATCGCGCACGCCGGCTTCATCATGGTCGGGGTGCTCGCGCTCAACCAGAAGGGCGTCTCCAGCACGCTGTTCTACCTGGTCGCCTACGGGTTCATGACGATCGCGGCGTTCGCGATCGTGGCGCTGGTGCGGTCGGCGGGCAACGAGGCCACCCACCTGTCGCAGTGGGCGGGCCTGGGCAAACGCAGCCCGATCACGGCGGCGGTGTTCGCCTTCCTGCTGCTCGCCTTCACCGGGATCCCGCTCACCTCCGGGTTCGAGGCCAAGTATGCGGTGTTCTCCGCCGCCATCGCCGGCGGCGGCACCTGGCTGGTCATCGTCGGCATCCTGTGCAGCGGGATCACCGCGTTCGTCTACATCCGTATCATCGTGCTGATGTACTTCTCCGAGCCCGCCGAGGGCACCATGGTGATGACGCCGACCGTGATGTCGACGATGTGCGTCAGCCTGGGTGTGCTGGTCACCATCTGGCTCGGGATCCTGCCCACGCCGCTGCTCGACCTCGCGTCGCACTCCACCCTCTTCCTTCGATGAGC
>CAYRLV010000594.1:0-2318 GCA_964425155.1 uncultured Ornithinicoccus sp.
GCCCAAGAGGACCGTGCCGGCCGCCCATAGTCATCGGACCGACAGCGATCGACCATGGCCACCCGGGCGTCGGCGTGGCCGATCAGGGCGTCGGTGAACACCATCCCCATGGCACCCGCACCCACCACCAGGTAGTCGGCCTCGATGGTGCGCGCCATCTCTTCATGGTGACACCGCCGCTGCCCACGATCCAGTGGTCACAGACGGTGGCCGCGCCCTCCACGCGACGGTGTTTGATGCCTCGGTGAAAGGGCCGTCGACGATGCGGAGCGAAGCACCGGTGTTGTCGACCGTGATCGCGCTCGAGGGCGGAATCAGCCCGCCCGCGAGACGAGGCCCTCACCTGGTGTGCGGACGTCTGCGCATGGTTGACCCACCCGGGGACCTGATCACTCGTGCTGTGGCCGTCCAGCCAAGGACTCACCGTCGAAGCTCGGCCACCTCGTCCAGCCGCTGGAGCTTGTACGGGTTGCGGATCGCGTAGATGCAGGTGATCCGACCATCCTCGATGACGAACGAGATGGCCGTGTCGTTCTCGCGGCCAGGATCGATGCGCGCTGCGATGCCGCCGTTGAGATCGATGATGGACGTGCTGGCGCCGGGAGCGACCTCCGCGAAGCGGGCCATCACCGGCGCGAGTTTCGCCGCTCCGCGGACCGGCTTGGGGATCGTCGGGGCCAGGCCACCGCCATCGCCCACGACCAGCACGTCGGGAGCCAGCACTTCGAGCAGTCCGGGCACGTCGCCGGTGGTCAGCGCGGCGAGGAACCGCTCGACCACCTGCTCCTGCTCGGTGCGGTTCACCGACATCCGCGGCCGGCGGGCCGTCACGTGCTTCCGAGCCCGCGACGCGATCTGGCGCACCGCCGCCGGCGACTTGTCCAGCGCCTCGGCGATCTCCCCGAACGGCACGTCGAACACCTCGTGGAGCACGAAGACGGCGCGCTCGGTCGGGAGCAGCGTCTCGAGCACCGTCAGCATGGCGATCGAGACGCTCTCCGCGAGCTCGACGTCCTCGGCGACGCCCGGGCCGGTGAGCACGGGCTCGGGCAGCCACTCACCCACATACTCCTCGCGTCGCCGCGCCACCGTCCGCAGCCGGTTCAGCCCCAGCCGCGTCACGATCCGCACGAGGTACGCCCGGGGATCGCGGACCTCGTCGCGTCGGGCATCGGCCAACGCCGCCCACCGCAACCAGGTCTCCTGCACCACGTCCTCGGCGTCGGCGACCGAACCGAGCATCTCGTAGGCGACGGTGAACAGCAGGCTGCGGTGGGCCAGGAAGGGGTCCTCGCTCATGACGCGGAGGCTACCTCGGGCCGCTCGGCCAAGGGCTTCATGCCGCACGCTGCGGCGAAGCCGTCGGACTCGATGCCGAGCGCGACGTTGCCACGCGTGCTCATGTTCGCGAACGCGATCACGGTGGTCAGCTCGACCACGGCGGCAGGTCCCAGTTCGGCGTGCAGCCGATCCACGAGCTCGTCGGTCACGGTCGGCGGTGTCTGGCTCATCCCCTCGGCATACTCCAGGACGTCCCGCTCCAGCGGGGTGAAGACGTCCGCCTCGCGCCAGCGCGGGATCTCGCGCGCTTTGTCCACGTCCAGCCCCTTGTTGCGGGCCTCGAAGTAGTTGAAGTCCAAGCACCACGTGCAGCCGACCAGCGACGCGACAGCAATGTGGGCGAACGACTTCAGGCCCTCATCGCAGGCGTCCCACTTCTGCACCTTGCCACCGAGTCCGAAGCTGGCGAACAGCACCTTGGGGTGGTGCCAGTAGATGCCCACTGCCGTCGGCACCTTGCCCAGTTTCTTCTCGATCATCCGCTTGATCAGTGCTCCCTTGACCCCGGTGACGGGGGCCGGAGGGATGCGGGTGGTGTACTCCATGTCTTCTCCTCGTCGGTAGGTGTGCCGCAGGGTGGTACGTCGTCAGTGCATGGAGACACCGGCGACGCCGCGGATGTGACACCGCAGTGAAGTCGGCTTGTCGGACGTATGCGGCGCCGGGCACCGGGCTATGGTGGCGCCGCACCCGCTGCACGGATTCCGGAACACCTGCCGACCGAAGGGACGAGCCTGTGCCTGGACCTAACCCAGCAGACCCTGAGAACGTTGCGGGCGACCCCGCCCACGCAGCGTGGTTGGGCCGGCTCCAGGATGCGTCGTTCGACAGAGGTGGCGCAGCGGTGCAGAAAGCCTACCCGCCGGAGCGGCGACTGACCGGCCCCCAGCTGGCCACCTACCTGCGCCATCGGACCTACGCACTGGCGTCCTCCACCCGCCCCGACGGCCGGGCCCATGCCGCGCCCACGCTGTTCA
>CAYRLV010000595.1:0-2314 GCA_964425155.1 uncultured Ornithinicoccus sp.
TGGTCCGGGCGGCCAGCTACTGGTTGGACCGCTACGACCTCACCACCAAAGAGTCCGACCTGATCACCGGCATCACCTACACCGACGCGCACGCGGTGCTGCCCACCAAGGCGATCCTGGCCGTCGCGGCGATCGTGTGCGCGGCGCTGTTCATCTCGACCATCTGGACCCGGTCGTGGCGCTTCCCGCTGCTGGGGCTGTCGCTGCTGCTGGTCTGCGCGGTCGTCGTCGGCGGCATCTACCCCGCCCTGATCCAGAACTTCAAGGTCAAGCCGTCGGAGCGCAGCCTCGAGCAGCCCTACATCCAGCGCAACATCGAGGCCACCCGCGCGGCCTACGGCATCGACAACACCAAGGTGACGACCTACGACGCGACGACGACGGCCAGCGCCGGTCAGTTGCGCGACGACGCCGAGACGATTCCCGGTATCCGGCTGGTCGACCCCAGCCTCGTCTCGCCGACCTTCCAGCAGTTGCAGGCGATCAAGTCCTACTACCGGTTCCCCGACTCCCTCGACGTCGACCGCTACAAGATCGACGGCAAGCTGCGCGACACCGTCATCGCGGTGCGCGAGCTCGACCTGGCCGGCGTCCCCGCGGCCCAGCGCAACTGGATCAACGACCACACGCAGTACACCCATGGCTTCGGCGTCGTCGCCGCCTACGGCAACGAGCGGGGCAACGACGGGCAACCGGTCTTCTTCGAGAAGAACATCCCGCCGGTGGGACCGCTCGGCAAGTTCCAGCCGCGCATCTACTTCGGCGAGAAGTCCCCGGCGTACTCCATCGTCGGCGCTCCCGACGGCACCAAGCCACGTGAGCTCGACTACCCCGACCAGAGCACGACGGGGCAGAAGAACAACACCTACCAGGGCGACGGCGGCGTGCCGATCGGGTCGTTCCTGCACAAGGCCGCCTACGCGATCAAGTACCGCGACCTGAAGATCATGCTGTCCGACAGCGTCAACAGCGAGTCCCGGCTGCTGGACCACCGCAGCCCGCGGGAGCGGGTCCAGCGGGTGGCCCCGTGGCTGAAGGTCGACGGCAACCCCTACCCGGCGGTGGTGGACGGGCGGATCAAGTGGATCGTGGACGGTTACACGACCTCCCGGCACTACCCCTACTCCACCCTGGAGTCGATCGGGGAGGCCACGTCCGACGCGCTGACCGCGCGCACCCAGAGCGTCAGCGCGATCGAGGCGGGCAAGGTCAACTACATCCGCAACTCGGTCAAGGCGACGGTGGACGCGTATGACGGGTCGGTCACCCTCTACGCGTGGGACGACAAGGACCCGGTGCTGAAGGCCTGGTCGAACGCGTTCCCGGGTTCGGTCAAGCCGATGGACGACATCAGCAGCGAGCTGATGTCCCATCTGCGCTACCCCGAGGACCTGTTCAAGGTGCAGCGCAAGCTGATGACCCGCTACCACGTGACCAGCGCCGGCGCCTTCTACCAGGGCAGCGACTACTGGGAGGTGCCGGACGACCCGGCGCAGAAGGCCAAGGCCTCCCAGCCGCCCTACTACCTGTCCATCGCCATGCCGGGACAGGACAAGCCGTCGTTCTCCCTCACCTCCACGTTCATGCCGACCGGTGACCGGCCGGTGCTGGCCGGCTTCATGGCCGTCGACTCCAACCCGGGCGACGCGAAGGGGGAGCGGCGCAAGGACTACGGCCAGATCCGGCTGCTCGAGTTGCCTCGCGACACCACGGTCAAGGGGCCGGGCCAGGTGCAGAACGACATCGAGACGTCCAACGTCAACTCGCCGCGGTTCCCGCAGACGCTCTCGCAGTTCCTCTCGCTGAACCGGCAGGAGGGCTCGCAGATCGAGCTCGGCAACCTGCTGACGCTGCCGGTCGGTGGCGGGATGCTCTACGTCGAGCCGATCTACGTGAGTGCCAAGAGCGGGTCGTCGTATCCCCTCTCGCGGGCGATCGTGGTGGCCTTCGGCAACAAGCTCGCGTGGTCGGACACCCTCGACGCCGCCCTGGACGGGCTGTTCGGCGGCAACTCCGGCGCGGAGGCCGGCGACTCGGGTGAGGGCGATACGGGGAGCACGTCGCCGGGGACGAGTCCGTCGCCCAGCGAGAGCCCCTCGACGGGCAACGGCAACGGCCCCTCGCCGTCGGGCTCGCCGTCCTCGTCGACGACCGGCAAGGTCGACCAGCCGGCCCTGAACCAGGCGCTCAAGGATGCGCAGAAGGCCTACAGCGACGGTCAGGCGGCGCTCAAGCGCGGTGACTTCGCGGCCTACGGCAAGGCGCAGCAGCGGCTCAAGGAGGCACTGTCCCGGGCGGTCGAGGCCGCGCCGGA
>CAYRLV010000596.1:0-2311 GCA_964425155.1 uncultured Ornithinicoccus sp.
TCCGGCGCGGCCTCGACCGCCCGGGACAGTGCCTCCTTGAGCCGCTGCTGCGCCTCGCCGTAGGCGGCGAAGTCGCCGCGCTTGAGTGCCGCCTGACCGTCGCTATAGGCCTTCTGGGCGTCCTGGAGCGCCTGGTTCAGGGCTTGTTGGTCGACCTTCCCCGTGGCGGTCGAGGACGGCGTCTTCGAGCCGGACGGGCTCTGGCCGGTCGACGTGGACGGGCTCTGGCTCGGTGACGGACCGCTGCCGGAGGTTCCCTGCTCGCCACCCTCGCCCGAGTCGCCGGCCGTGGCTCCGGAGTTGCCGCCGAACAGGCCGTCCAGGGCGCGGTCGAGCGTGTCGGACCACGCCAGCTTGTTGCCGAAGCCCACGACGATCGCCCGCGACAGCGGATAGGAGTTGCCCGTCTTCGCACTGACGTAGATCGGCTCGACATAGAGCATCCCGCCACCGACCGGGATGGTCAGCAGGTTGCCGAGCTCGATCTGCGAGCCCTCCTGCCGGTTCAGCGACAGGAACTGCGACAGCGTCTGCGGGAAGCGCGGCGAGTCGACGTTGGAGGACTCGATGTCGTTCTGCACCTGCCCCGGGCCCTTGACGGTGGTGTCGCGGGGCAGCTCGAGCATCCGGATCTGGCCGTAGTCGGCTCGACGCTTGCCCTTCTGGTCGCCGGCGTTGGAGTCGACGGCCATGTATCCGGCCAGCACCGGCCGGTTGCCCTCGGGTTTGAACGTGGAGGTCAGCGAGAACTCCGGCGAGTCCTCTCCCGGCATGGCGATGGACAGGTAGTAGGGCGGCTGCGACTGCTTGCTCTGCTGGGTCGGGTCCTCCGGCACCTGCCAGTAGTCGCTGCCCTGGTAGAACGCGCTGGCGTTGGTCACGTGGTACTGGGTCATCAGCTCGCGCTGCACCTTGAACAGGTCCTCGGGGTAGCGCAGGTGCGACATCAGGTCGCCGCTGATGTCGGACAGCGGCTTCACCGAGCCCGGGAAGGCCTTCGACCATGCCTTCAGCACCGGGTCGTCCTTGTCCCACGCGTAGAGGGTGACGGACCCGTCATACGCATCGACCGTCGCCTTGACAGAGTTGCGGATGTAGTTGACCTTGCCGGCCTGGATGGCCGCGACGTTCTGGTGACGCGCGGTGAGCGCGTCGGTCGTCGCGCTGCCGATGGACTGGAGGCGGGAGTAGGGGTAGTGCGCCGAGGTCGTGTAGCCGTCGACGATCCACTTGATCCGGCCGTCCACGACCGCCGGGTAGGGGTTGCCGTCGACCTTGAGCCACGGCGCCACGCGCTGCACCCGCTCGCGGGGGTTGCGGTGGTCGAGCAGCCGCGACTCGCTGTTGACGCTGTCGGACAGCATGATCTTCAGGTCGCGGTACTTGATCGCGTAGGCGGCCTTGTGCAGGAAGGAGCCGATCGGCACGCCGCCGTCGCCCTGGTAGGTGTTGTTCTTCTGCCCGGTGGCGCTCTGGTCCGGGTAGTCCAGCTCGCGCGGCTTGCTGCCCTTGGGCGCGCCGACGATCGAGTATGAGGGGGACTTCTCACCGAAGTAGACCCGCGGCTGGAACGTGCCGAGCGGGCCGATCGGCGGGATGTTCTTCTCGAAGAAGACCGGCTGGCCGTCGGCGCCCCGCTCGTTGCCGTAGGCGGCGACGACACCGAACCCGTGGGTGTACTGGGTGTGGTCGTTGATCCAGTTGCGCTGCGCCGCCGGGACACCGGCCAGGTCGAGCTCGCGCACTGCGATGACGGTGTCGCGCAGCTTGCCGTCGATCTTGTAGCGGTCGACGTCGAGGGAGTCGGCGAACCGGTAGTAGGACTTGATCGCCTGGAGCTGCTGGAAGGTGGGCGAGACCAGGCTCGGGTCGACCAACCGGATGCCGGGGATGGTGGCGGCGTCGTCCCGCAGCTGTCCCGCGCTCACCGTCGTCTTGGCGTCGTAGGTCGTGACCTTGGTGTCGTCGATGTTGTAGGCCTTGCGGGTGGCCTGGATGTTGCGCTTGATGTAGGGCTGCTCCAGCGACCGCTCGGACGGCTTGACCTTGAAGTTCTGGATCAGTGCCGGGTAGATGCCGCCGACCACCACGGCCAGCACCACCAGCAGCGACAGCCCGAGCAGCGGGAAGCGCCACGACCGGGTCCAGATGGTCGAGATGAACAGCACCGCGCAGACGATGGCCGCGACCGCCAGGATCGCCTTGGTGGGCAGCACCGCGTGCGCGTCCGTGTAGGTGATGCCGGTGATCAGTTTCGACTCTTTGGTGGTGAGGTCGTAGCGGTCCAACCAGTAGCTGGCCGCCCGGACCA